>DATDEW010000189.1:0-4652 GCA_036522935.1 Kapaibacterium sp. (SeqCode) | reverse complement strand
GCTACGATACCTTCGCTCGTTGCAACGTGCGCAAGCCACGGCGGACCTGCAACATCACCGACGGCATAGATACCGGATACGCTTGTCTGCATAAAATCATCAACATCAATAAAGCCCTTTGTCATCTTCAGACCGAGCTTCTCAAGACCGATGTTCTCTGTGTTACCTTGAACGCCAATTGCAATTAGCGCGCATTCTGCTTCAAGCTTTTCTTTCTTTCCATCAGCAGTCTCTATTTCAACGACTGTACTTGTCTTGCCCGGGGTTACTGAAAGTACTTTTGTGCTTGTATAGAGAGACATACCTTTCTTCTTGTATATCTTCTCAAGTTCTGTTGATACTTCTGTGTCTTCAACAGGGAGGATATTCGGCATCATCTCGACAACCGTGATCTTCGTTCCGAACGTGTGGTAGAAGTATGCAAACTCAATACCGATAGCACCGGAGCCGACGATGATCATTGATTCGGGAACATGATCCATTATCATTGCTTCGGTAGCAGAGAGAATTCGCTTACCATCCGGCTTTAATCCCGGAAGCATACGAGCTCGGGCGCCAGTTGCGATGACGATCTTATTTGCAGTAACGGTACGTTTCTTTCCTTCGGAGTCAGTTACTTCAATAGAGTTTTTTCCGGTAAACACGCCGTTACCGCTAATGAGGTCTATCTTATTCTTCTTGACGAGGTATTCAATTCCCTTGACGTTGCGATCTGAGACTCCACGTGAACGTGAAATGACCTTCGAAAAATCAACATTCAGGTTGTCATACGTGATGCCCCACTCTTTCGGCGCTGCCTTGAATGTCTCTAAGATCTCAGCATTACGAAGAAGTGCTTTTGTCGGGATACATCCCCAGTTCGTGCAAATGCCGCCGAGTCGCTCTCGCTCGATACATGCGACCTTCAGATTTAACTGCGAAGAGCGGATCGCAGCCGGATAGCCGCCCGGACCGCCGCCAAGCACGATGACGTCATACTCAAAATTATGCTTTTGCGGACTAGCGCCGCCTATTAGATTTGCCATTAAAGATAAAGAGAAAATTCAAGGGCGGAATAACAATAAAACAAGGGGAAAAGTCCGAGAGACATGATCTCCTATTTTTCCTGCGAAAGATCGGCTACTTCCTTCTCAGTCAATACTCTATTATAGATTCGTATGTCATCGAGTTGACCTCGGAAGTGTTTGGTGACGATCTCGGGTTCAATAAACCCGGCGCTAAACGGAGCTGTCTGTGTCGTAACTCCAGGAATGCCAAGCCACGAATTTGTATTCGCCAAAACTCCGTCAATAAAGAGCTTTGCTCCTGAATTATCTGCTGTCCCAACTATATGGTGCCAGTTATCATCGGTAATACTATTATTGATCCTACAGAATGTATGATTTGGGTTTTCCCAAGCATAGTACCATATTATTTTCGGACCTTGAATATAGAAGAGATATCCGTTCACCGATGAAGTAATATACTTACCGATGACGCTCATTACGCTATCTGCCCCAAGCGATGGTTGTGGTGCTTTTATCCAAAATGAAAGTGTGATCACAGCGGCATTGAGCCTCTGGTCATGGACACCAACGGCTACCGATGTTACTCCGTTGAAATCAAGAGCATGAGTACTTCCACCAAGTCGAGAATTAACAAATTGTGTGTTTGATAACGTTAGATTGAAGCCATTTCCGCTTTCGTCATTACCATTGGAGTCAAGAGGATAGTGTGCTATCAGACCGTCTGTCGGCAATGCTCCTTGGACTCCAAGTTGTATAATGACTTCTTCAACCTCACCTGCGGTAATACTTACAAACTTTGTCCCTTCTGTATACCCAAACTTTATCGCACTCATTCCATAAATGCCTTGGGGAACATCCGTGATCAGAAAATCACCGAGTGAATCCGAAAGTACGTCTCTGGTAGCCGGAAGTGTCGTGACAAGAGCGCCGCTAATAGATATACCATCCCTATCGGTTACTTTCCCTTTAATGACGCCTGTGGTCGGAGCATATGGAGAGAGGATGATATTTGCAGTTGTTGTTTTTCCTGCGAGCACACTTATGGTTGCCGAGCCGTATCCTACAGATGTTTTTTCTGCGCGGACTATATACACATCACTTGGTACTGATTCGAGTTCGTACGATCCATCGCCCGCAGTATATGTTTGGCTTGAAGGTGGTGAGGTGGTTATGATAGCATTGCCGATAGCACTGCCGGTTGTATCAACCACTTTACCCATGATACTACCGAACGCCTCCTGATTTACGGCAGCATTTTCAGAGCAAGAAACGAGGGTGAGTCCGGAGGAAAGTAATAGAAAAGACCATATATATATTCGTGCAAGCATGTACAAATATACTACCAATTAACCCGGTTTACACGAGGTTAGAATTATTTGCTTACGGTTATCTTCTCGGCGTATTGTCTGCCTTCGATGACACTTACAATGTAGTAGAGGCCAGGAGGTAGTGAGCGAGTCTCAATAGAAAAATCCGTCTTGCCTGTTTTAAGAGTACCTTTAAGGTAGGAGCGTATTTTCTCACCTGCTGAG
Source organism: Kapaibacterium sp. (SeqCode) (assembly GCA_036522935.1). Taxonomy (GTDB): domain Bacteria; phylum Bacteroidota; class Ignavibacteria; order Palsa-1295; family Palsa-1295; genus DATDEW01. The sequence goes on along the minus strand of DATDEW010000189.1, from coordinate 2,113 downwards.
TTGATAAGATATACTTCTGCACTTGCACCCTTATTCGGAAGTACATCTATCGAAAGAATAGATAATGCAGGTTTGATCACCAGAGAAACACTAAACGGTGACATCTGCTGTGCAAATTCTGCTGAGTCAGGCTTCGCTGTTTCTTTGGATTCGGTTGGTACTTTTGCTGATTCCAACCTGTCGGCGATCGGCTTTGTTGTGGGCAGCTCATCCTGTGCCGACACACGGGTCGCCAGAGAGAGTACAATAAGAGCTGTTACTAACCACTTCATATTCTATAAATGCTTTCCCGCTGTTTGAGGTTACAGTTGGGGTTTAGTTTAAATGTATCTGGTGTTACCAGTTTTTCATGGATGGGGGCGTCCATACTGACATTAACCCCAAAACCGACCAAATGTTACATTGTGAAACTGTTAGATTTTGATTATCTTCTGCCCGACGAGCTAATTGCTCGCTTCCCCCTCGAAAACCGCTCGGATTCGAGGCTTTTGGTTTTGGATAGGACGAATAATTCTTTGACTGATACGCAATTTACCTCCCTGCCGGATTACCTCAATGAAGGAGACTGTCTCGTCCTCAACGAAACGAAGGTCATCCCCGCCCGGCTTTTCGGGGTCAGGGAGAAGACCGGAGCGGAAATTGAGATATTCCTCGTCCATAGGCAAGCCGATAGAACCGACACATGGAATGTCCTTGCCACACCGGCAAAAAAGGTAAGAGTGGGCGAGACCTACCGATTCTCCGAGTTGCTTACATGCGAAGTACTAGAAGAGCTAGAGCAGGGTGAGCGGATCGTACAGTTTAATCTTGCGCATGACGAACTCGAGCGCGAACTCGAATCCATCGGCAAGATGCCGATACCTCCCTATCTCAAACGTGAGTCAACCGACCTCGATAAGACACGCTATCAAACTGTCTTCGCCCATACTCCCGGTGCAGTTGCAGCGCCAACGGCAAGTTTGCATTTCACCGATGAACTGCTTCGTGAGATAGAAACCAAAGGTGTGCGAATTGCGAAAGTACTCCTTCATGTCGGGCTTGGTACATTCAAACCCGTTGAAGTCGATGACGTCCGCGAGCATAAAATGCATGCAGAAGAATTTGAAGTAACCGAAGATGCGGCACGTATCATTAACGATACAAAAAAACGAGGAAAGCGAGTTATCGCTGTCGGTACAACTGCTGCACGCACATTAGAAACAGTCTCAAATGATGACGGGACCGTAACGCCCGCAAAAGGTGAGACCTCTATCTTTATCTACCCGCCCTATTCATTCAACGTTGTTGACGCCCTCGTGACGAACTTCCACCAACCACGCTCAACACTGCTCATGATGATAAGTGCACTCGCTGGGTATGAATCAGTAATGAGCGCATACAAGCATGCTATCAAAGAGAAGTATCGCTTCTTAAGTTATGGCGATGCGATGCTAATCACATAACTTACTTCACCACAAACGACCGCATTGAGGCGGAGCCGAGGTCTATGCTTTCATTAAAGAATGACACTTCTTCCTTCTTCCCAATTAGTCCGAGCGTGTAGAGCATCGGGAGGTAGTGCTCGTTCGTCGGTATGGATAACTTTGCGGCATTGCCGAGCTTTTCGTATTCGACCAGAGGTTTGTAGTCGCGTTTTGTGATCTGCGATTTTACTAATTCGTCAAATTCAATTGCCCAATCGTATGGCTTACCGTCCCAGTTGACCATCCGCAGATTATGCACGATGTTGCCGCTACCGATTATGAGCACACCGCGCTCGCGAAGCTTTGCAAGTTCTCCGGCAAGCTCGAAGTGATAGGATGGCGGCTTCGTGTGATCCAGACTTAACTGCAGAACAGGGATATCCGCTTTCGGATACATTGGTAGTAGCACAGACCATGTGCCGTGATCGAGTCCCCATTTCTCATCAAGCCCAACGGTTGTTGTCTTTACTTCTTTCGCAGTTTCTTGAGCAACTTCAGGCGAGCCGGGTGCAGGGTACTGCGCATCAAAGAGCGTTTGCGGGAAGCCGCCGAAGTCATGAATGGTGCGCGGCGACTTCATCGCCGTAACGAACGTGCCGCTTGTCTCCCAATGCGCCGAGACGCAGAGGATAGCTTTCGGCTTCGGAAGC
>DATDEW010000188.1:0-3545 GCA_036522935.1 Kapaibacterium sp. (SeqCode) | reverse complement strand
GTAAGTTCGAATACACAGGCAGCAGTTGTTATAGATTCGGTTTGGGCGGATTCGATACGCTACAATTTCTGGTCTGGTATAACTTCGCCGGAATTGATCCTTGGTCCTTCTGACAATAAATTCGCAGAATTCGGAAACGGTGCCGAGATCGAGCTCCTCTTTAAAACAAAGGATGGGAGTGGGTCGAGAGTGATCAAAAAAGGTGCTACAGTGAATGTGTATTGCCAAAAACATCATCCTACCGATAGCTCAGCCGGATATATCAAGTTCGATAAACTGGCTCTTGACGAAAGTATCCTTTATTCAACAGAGTATTTTTTACTCCATGATGGGTTGAATGTTATTACACTTCCTGATAAGGATTATACGGTTGCAAATTTGACGATTGCCCTTGGTGCAACCGGTTTCGAAGTTGATGCAGTTCAGCTTATTCAGCCAGAAGATCAGGTCGGTGTTCCGCGCTCATATGGAATGAGCGGCTCGCGAATCGTCTCGAACTATCCGAACCCATTCCTCTCCGGTGATGCGAACGGAACGACGCTTCGCTTTACACTTGAGCATGAGGCATCGGTTGGCGTAGTGGTCATTGATGCTCTCGGAAGAGAAGTGTCGAATGCATCGCTCGGTATGATGTCGCAAGGCACACAGGAAGCAAGAGTATCAGTGCCGGAGTCAGGCATGTACATCGCTCGTCTGGTTATTGACGGCGAGATGACGAACTCATACTACAAGCTTATCGCAAGGTAATATGTATAACAAGTAGTTGTTAACGAGGGAGAGATATCTTTATCTCTCCCTTTCTTTTGTCTCGGGGCGATAGATAGTGACATTACAATTTCTCATACCACGGATCGTTCTTGCGCTCATTCTCGGCGTGTCTGCAGTGTTCGCTTATATTGAAAGTGTGTATTACAGCGAGCACTCATCGCTTATTGGTGAACGAGCAGGCTCTATCATGACATGGGTATGGGTATTTCGCATTGCATCTTTTTCTGCAGCTATCGGTTTTATTATTGTACTTATCAGTTTCTTCCGCAAGTAATTCATGGGGCTTTTTAATAAACGATATGGCGGGTATGGACGCGAGGACAAGCCGCCGTTCATACAGACGCTCTTAAAAGGCGATTCACTTATTATTCGTATCGGTGCATTCGTTATCTGTGCTCTCATCTACTATGCTGTCGTTTCTCTTACGCATAAGGAGACGACCGACCCGGTGAAGAAAACTGACTCGGTTCAGGTCACAAAGAAAACCAAGTAATATGTAATGGCAGGCGAGCTATACATCGGCATTATGACAGGTACCAGTATTGATGGTATAGACACCGTCATTGCCGATCTCGCAGATTTCCCGAAGGTTGTTCATCATCACGAATCACCCATTCCTCCTGCTCTGCGTGAGTTGCTCATGAAGTTTGCAACTGAGCGTCTTGTTGATATTGACGAACTCGTCCGTACGCACTTCCTGCTTGCAGAAGTTTTTGCATCATCTGTTACTGATGCGCTCACTCATGCAGAGATAAAAAGTGATGCTATACGCGCCATCGGATTGCATGGACAAACGATTCGCCATTTGCCAAAACCTGTTTCACTTTTTGCAGAGCTGCCGCCTGTCGGGGCAACATTCCAACTCGGCTCAGGTGCAGCGCTTGCGGCATTATCGGGTATTGATGTTGTGTATGATTTCCGCAGTGCAGATGTTGCACTCGGCGGCGAAGGCGCGCCGCTTGTACCGATGTTTGATAGAGCGTTCTTTTACTCGGCAAGTACTGACCGCATCATTCTTAATATTGGTGGTATTGCGAACATAACCTATCTTCCCATTTCCGGTGAGCCGATCGCTTTCGATACCGGTCCGGGAAATATGATACTTGATGCGCTCTCATCGCTCTATTTCCAAACCCCGTTCGATATAGACGGCGCTATTGCACGAAGCGGTAAAGTAGATGACGAGTTCTTATCTTCGCTTCTGGAACATGAATATTTTTTACTTGCGCCGCCGAAATCAACAGGCAGAGAGCTTTTCGGGAAAGATCTGCTTGATATGTTCCTCTATAAGATCCGTGAAGAGGGCTTCGCCCCTGAAGATGCCATTGCAACAGCGACGGAGCTTACTGCGCGGACGATTGCGCTTGCGGCTATGCAATGCACTTCCAACGAACAACTCGAGCTCATAGCATCCGGCGGCGGCACGCGCAACGGATACCTGATGGAGCGGCTTCAAAGCGCGCTCCCGAAAGCTGTCATAAAGACCTCCGATGAACTTGGCATCCCATCCCAATCCAAAGAAGCGCTTGCATTTGCATGGTTCGCAAAGGCATTTCTTGATGATATGATGATCCATCTGCCTTCGACAACAGGCGCAAGGAAAAAGATACCGCTCGGAAGTTTAGCGAAAGCAGGGTAAAAAATTCTGTTTTTTGGTTATCCACACGAAAAATTTCGTAAAATAGTATTAGTACAAATCTTGTATTTGTGTGAATACATTGTGGATAAGTTTTGGGTTACCGATGAAATAAGGTATTGAAGTGTGAGTAATTCTCGCACCAGAGGCAATTATGATAAAATAGATCTTTGCGTCCGCCGTATCTAGGTAGTGTTGATAACGGCGAACGAGACATAAGCCCTTCGGCAGGAATGGGGCCCTAGAAATGAACCTGTCAATGTCACGGAAACTCTTATCATAGAAAACGATTATCATTGAAAACGATTGAGGCATTTTCGCCTGTGCTTTCCGAAGAAACCATCGGTAAAGAGCAGGTAACGGTAGACACGATTTTTGATATGTCAGTAGCAACAGGCGGAGTACTTACAGGCAAAGAGAAAGACGCAAACGAGGCGATCGTCGCCGGCGAGCTTTCTGCCGCAGCTGTCATTTTATGGGAGCGCATCGGCGAACGCATAAAATCTGCTATTTCTGCGCAAAGCTACACAACGTGGTTCGGACCTGTCACGGCGAAGTCGCTTGAAGGTACGAAGCTCATGCTCATCGCGCCGAGCACGTTCATCTCCGAATGGATACTCCAGCATTACCAGGAGCTCATCGAGAATGCGCTTCAGGAATTGCTCGGGCAATCCGCATCGTTCGGCTTTGAACATGCAGACGACATCGAAGGACTTGAGACAACGCTCATCCCCGCATCTGCGCCCGTAACACAGGTGCTTGCTGCCCCCTCACCCGAACCGAGAAATCGCATGGAGCAGCCGCTCTCGGTATACCGCGAGAACCGTCCTGCTGGTAACGGCAAGATTATTCCGAAGCCGCCATTCGACCCGAACATCAACCCGACCTATACGTTCGATACGTTCATTCGCGGCGAATCAAACAAGCTTGCATTTGCAGCAGCGATGGCTGTGGCAAATAACCCGGGCGGCACACGCTACAATCCGCTCGTTACCTACGGTAACGTAGGTCTTGGCAAGACGCACTTAGTGCAGGCAGTTGGCAATGCTGCGCTTGATAAGTATCCTGACCTGAGAGTCCACTACACCTCTAGCGAACGCTTCACCAAGGAGTTCGTCGATGCCGTGCAGGCGGATAAGAT
>DATDEW010000187.1:0-4292 GCA_036522935.1 Kapaibacterium sp. (SeqCode) | reverse complement strand
CTCAAGTGCCTGCCCTTTGTGATGGTTTGATAGTGATGCTTACTTAGCAATGATGAGTTTTTGGGTGCTGGTTATACCATGTGTAACTAAACGAACGAAGTATGTGCCATTCGGGATCGTACCTGTATTCAAAGCAATGCTGTTCTCGCCGCTTGTCGCAGTGCCGCTAAAGAGTGACATGACTTCACGACCTGATGCATCTGTAAGATATGCAGCAACAGTTTCTGTTCTTGGCATTGTGAACGAAAGCGTTGTCCCGCTTGAGACAGGGTTATTCGATAATTGCATCATGTGTGTATTGTCTTGACTCTTCTGGTCTTTGACGCTGCTTGTTAGAGGCATCCACATGAAAACTCTCGATGGCTTCAAAGCGGAGTCTGCTGTTACTGTCGCGCTAATACCTTTCTTTGTTATCCAATTAAAGCTGTTTGTCTCCATATCAAACTCCATATTGCCGCTAAAGAAGCTTGTTCTCCACTTCATATGCAGCCGAAGCGTGCTGGCGCTACCTTTAGGAGTTGTTACCATTCCATAACCGTCCACGTTGCCGGAACGAGTATGAGATATCATCGAAGGCTCGCCGGTTTCGTCAATAACCCGAGAAGTAGATGTCCAGTTAGTACCAAACTGAAGCGGTAGTTTGTATTCAGTGAGTGGTGTTTCGTATGCAAAAATAAGCTCTGCGACACCATTTCTCAGAGAAACAGAACCTACTGTATAGATGCCGGTATTATCTATCTTCATAAAGGAATAGTGATCAGAATCTGTTGAATCTTGTGCTTGATATAACCAAACATGTGTAGCATCTTTAAGCCATTTGTTATCGGAGAGGGGAGCGTCCTTGGGATTAGCAAGCAGGATAGAATTGTCAGTATCGGTTGTATCCTCGATAAATTTTCTATTGCGGATATCCCACGATGCATTAGATCCCTTTCTGTTGATCTCCGATCTGATATACATAGTATCTTCAGATGATAGGAAGAGATTTTTGGAAGAAGCAGATGAACTGATATAGCGCTCAATAAACTCTTCAGACGAAAAGCTGATCTGCGCTGATACGGGCATTGCCATAATTGTGACGGCAATAAGGAGTAGCATATTTTTCATAATTCTTTTCAAATAGTAAGTGGATAGTGTCGTTAGTCCTATACTGACTACGTGGTCGGTTTAATAATGTTACAAAAAAAGGACAGGCGAGCCTGTCCTTTTTTTTTCGGTAATAAAACTATGATTATTTCGCGATAACAAGCTTGCGTGTCCCCGTAAAGCTATCCGAGCTAATGCGGATAAGGTATGTGCCATTTGTCATCGTTGAGGGATCAATTGGGATAACATTCGACCCGGCAGGTGCAAAGCCATTATGAAGCATCTTTACTTCGCGTCCAAGATTATCCATCATGCTGACATTTACATCACCACTCTCAGGTAGGTTATATGAAAGTGTCGTGCCGCTTGATGCCGGATTTGAGGATAGCTTTATCGTCATCGGGTCATCGATCGTAAATGGTATTTTCGAACTACCTGCGGCTTGCGAGTAACCGATGTCCATAGGGACATCATTCGTATCGCTGGAAATAAAACCATTGGTCTCAGAAGTAGAGATAAAACTGTATGAATGGGAGAGCGAATTTCCGATCTCAAAACCGCTAAAAGAGATAACAGACCTCAATGCCTGACGAATTCGCAAGCATTCTGTCGATGAATGCACCGGGTTTTCACCTTTATGCGCTATAGTCGGGATAGACAACGTACCATATCCATCACAATTTGCATCAATTTTCATGACAAGTGTTGCGCCCGGAAATCCAATGTCCACGTTGATATTAGAAGTACTTGACCAAGTTGTACCATATGTTAAAGGAAACTTCATGCTTTGCATCGGTGGTACATAAGATATGAATTTCGCTTGAACACCTGCACTATCAGTAGCAATGCCCATAACATAGTAGCCGGAAGCATCAATTTTTATGTATGAATATGATATCGTTGGGTCAGTATCATCACCGGGTACTTTGATGCAGTGAGTAGCACCTGCAAAATCCGGGTCGCTATGCATTGGGGCTGTTGATGGATCGACATATGTTTGGTTGGTATTTCCTGTGGCATCCTTTGTATAGGTTCTTCCACCAAAATCCCAGGTTTTTGCTGCGCCTGAATTTGCTATAATAGCAGCGACACCTGTAACGTCAGTTGAAGAATATGAATCAGACGGCTTAATCCCGCCCTGGATTTGCGAGAGCATCATTTCATAGGTGATTGTCAGCTGCGCTGATGCAGGTAATACGAAAGCTAAACTTAAAAATAGTATCAGTTTTTTCATTATAGTTGTGAGTGTATGTGAAAGCGGTGCAAATATACGCATTTCCGGTAGGAAGTGTACCACTTATTTTTAGAAATATCGACCCAAAAATGTCGTAATTTTGCATTAATATGAAAGTTACGTTTCGCATCCAGCGCTACAATCCCGAAAAGGATTCTAAGCCATACTACAAAGACTACACTCTTGAGGGTCTCGAAGGCACCTATCGTGTCCTTGATGCTCTCCATGACATCAAGTGGAAAATGGATGGCACTTTGACCTTCCGACGTTCCTGCGCCCATGGTATGTGCGGCTCGGATGGTATGCGGATCAATGGCAAGAACTCTCTGGCGTGCTCAGTGCTGTTGCAGGATATTAAAAATATCGGCTCCGGCAAACCGGTCGTTATCGAACCGCTTCCGTACTTGCCGATCACGAAAGACCTCGTGGTTGACATGAAGGACTTCTTCAAGAAGTACGAATTGGTGAAGCCGTATCTCATTACTAAGGATGCTCCGCCGTCGATCGAGCGTTTGCAGGATGAGGCTGATGCCGAGCTCCTGATGGAATCAACCAAGTGCATTATGTGTGCTTGCTGCACGACAAGCTGCCCATCGCTTTGGTCGAATGAGAACTATCTCGGACCTGCGGCGATCCTCAAGAGCTACCGATTTGCATTTGATACTCGCGACGAAGCTCCCGAAGAGCATTTAGCGGCTGTTGACTCTGCCGATGGTATCTGGCGCTGCCACACCATCTTTAACTGTGTTGAGGCTTGTCCGAAGGAGATAAATATCACCTGGCATATCTCGCAGCTCAAGAAACGTCTGGTCGCAGACGAATTATAAGCTTACCACGCACTCTCAAGTAGAGAGGGAATCAATTTCAAAGGCAGACTCAAAAGGTCTGCCTTTGTGTTTATTGTGGCCTCTATACGGAACATTTGACCGTGATAACGTATTAATTTAATAGTGAAAAGATTATTATTACTGGTTGCTCTCATTTTATTAGTAACTGAGGGGTACTCCCAGCGGACGCTTTCGAAGTCTGCTTCGCAATTCCGTATTGCGCGGCTGAAGTATTCCGGTGGTGGGGACTGGTATAATGACCCATCATGCGAACCTAACATGCTTCGTTTTATCCGCCAAAACTCGAACATTGATGTCAATCCGGAATACATTTGGGTTGATGTGGCAAGTGATGATATTTTCAACTATCCGTTCTTGTTCTTGACCGGACATGGAAATATTGAGTTTACCGAGTCGGAGGTAAAACGGCTTCGTTCATATCTTGATGCAGGTGGATTTCTCTTTGCTGATGATGATTACGGTATGGATAAATCTATCCGACGTGAGTTAAAGCGCATTTATCCTGATCAAGACCTACAGGAATTGCCATTCACTCATCCGCTTTTTCATGCGCACTTTGATTTTCCGAACGGTGTCCCCAAGACCCATGAGCATGATAAAAAAGAGCCGCAATCATTTGGATTATTTACGGGCAAGCGGTTGTCAGTGCTCTATACATTTGAATCAAACCCTTCTGATGGTTGGGCTGATCCTGATATCCATAACGACCCACCTGATAAACGGCAAGAAGCTCTCAAGTTCGGGATGAACATAGTGGTCTATGTTCTCTCACAGGGGGTCAATCAGTAATTATTTCTCTGTCAACGCTTTTCCACCGACCTTATTCTTATTCAAGAAGTTGATGAATGACATGTGGTCGCGCGTATAACCGGGAAAGGTCCCGATTGGCTTATCATCAGGAGTGATGATGGCATAGAATGGAAGCGCTATCGTGTTGAATCGTGATTCTTCCATGAACTGGTTCGAGTCGTTCAGAGGTGAACCATCATCTGTATAAAGACGTGCAAGTACAAAATCTTTGAATATCCCTTGAACTTCCGGTTTGCTGAAAACCTGTGATTCCATTGCGCGGCAATTCACGCACGTATAACCCGTAAAATCTACAAAGATATTTTTCCCAGTTC
>DATDEW010000186.1:0-4550 GCA_036522935.1 Kapaibacterium sp. (SeqCode) | reverse complement strand
CGAGTTATATGTCACATCTCTATAGATAGCCGTGTCATAGAGATACGAGATGTCTCCATGTATATGTCATGATGTACATGACCTTGGTCAATTGATGAAAGAAATGAGAAATTGTAGCAATATCTTTTCAAAGGCCCTCCTAATTGCGTGCTTAGTAGTTTTATGCATTTCAACTTCCCGAGCACAAAACACTCTTGGTCTTGTCGAGTATGACAGTTCCAATGCTGACGGTTATGTACTTTACGCACCCATGGCTAGCAAAAATACTTACCTCATTGATAAATGCGGGAAGTTAGTTAACAAGTGGACATCTTCCTATCTTCCGGGATTATCCTGTTATTTACTTGAAGACGGTTCGATGATCCGAGCCGGCAATATAGGCAACGACACTTTCTCAAGTGGAGGCAAGGCCGGAATAATAGAACATTTTAATTGGAACGGCACTCTTCGTTGGAGTTATAGATTATCGAATTCAACCATGTGCTCGCACCATGATTTTAAGGTGATGCCTAACGGAAATATCCTTGCCATTGCATGGCAAGAAAAGAGTGTCGCTGAACAATTAGCCGCCGGACGTGATCCTGACAACGCTAATACACGAGTATGGTCAGAGTCGATCGTTGAGCTTCAACCTGTTGGTTCTAACTCTGCCAATATCGTGTGGCAATGGGATCTCTGGGATCATCTTGTGCAGGATTATGATGACACCAAACCGAATTTTGGCGTCATAGCTGACCATCCGGAATTAGTAGATCTTAACTTTGTAAAAGGCGGGCTTGGTCCTGTAGATTGGATCCACCTCAATAGTATAGACTATAACGAAGATCTTGATCAGATCGTAGTAAGCAGCTTCTGCTTTAGCGAAATTTGGGTTATCGATCATAGCACAACTACAGAAGAAGTAGTAAGTCACACGGGTGGTAATTCAGGCAAGGGAGGCGACCTTTTATATCGTTGGGGAAATCCCGAGGCATACGGTCGCGGGACATCCATGGACAGAGTTTATTATCACCAGCATAATGTTCAATGGGTACCATCTGGTTTTCCTAATGCAGGGAAATTGATCGTATTTAATAACGGACTACAACGCCCTGTCCCATCGTTGTATTCTACTGTTGATATTATTGCCCCGCCACTTAATAGTGATGGATCCTATGCGATCGCAGGAAATAACCCATATGGCCCTACAAATTTATTTTGGCAGTATTCTGCTCCTGTAAGGACAGACTTAGCTTCAGGACTTATTTCCGGTGCACAACCACTTCAGAACGGTTCGATCCTGATCACTTCCGGAATTCCGGGTGAGTTCTGGGAAGTAAATTCAAGCAAAAAAAGGGTATGGAAATACATTCACCCGATATCCAGAGATAGCGCTCTCGAGCAAGGACAAACGGCTGTTAATAACAGCGTATTTCGGGCTACATTTTATCCATCCAACTATCCTGGTTTTGCCGGGCGTACACTTGTTCCGGGTCTGGAATTAGAGTTGGAACCGACTATTCCTGCACTTTGTGAAGTGCGGACAATAGCGACATCACCGAACAGCGGCTCATATTGTGTTGGGTCTTCGATCACCGCTCGTTTTACTTCCGACGGACTATTTTTTTCCGACAACATATTTTATCTTGAACTCTCAGATGCAATGGGTAGCTTCAATAATCCAACAGTAATTGGTTCTTTTACTTCATCTGTTGCGACAACGTTCAATGGTGTGATCCCACTTGGTATTGCTGCATCAACGAGATACAGATATCGGGTACGATCGACTCATCCGGCAGCAACGGGAACAGATAATGGAAGTAATATCAAGATCAGTACATTACCACAAGTAAGTTTTAATGTTCCAAATCCATATAACGTATGTAACTTCACATCACCTGTGCAGGTGGTCGTATCCGGGGGTGTTAGTTATCAATGGAATGACGGCATAACGACCGCTTCCAGGTCTATAAGTACGCCGGGCAAATACTACGTGACGGTTACAAATTCAGCGGGTTGTGAGCGAAGGGACTCAATTGAAGTCAACAGAGTAATTTCTTTGCCGGTAAAGATAACGGCGACAAAATCGCCGACAATATGTGATGGATCAAGCGTAGGGCTTTTAGCCAGCGGTGCCTCATTGTATTATTGGTCAACCGGTGATACAACAAGACTCCTGACAGCGACGAAACAAGGATGGTATAAAGTAACGGGCACTGACCCTTCCGGCTGCACAGGTACAGACTCTATCTATGTGACAGTAGCACCTGTGCCGTTGATATCAATAACTCCTGATGGTATTATCTCACTCTGTCCCGGTGATACAGTCACCGTTGTTGCAGTGTCAGCATCGAACTATCTCTGGTCAACCGGTGATACGACACAGATGATACGGGTATCATCTTCTGGTACATATTATGTTTCAACGACCAACGGAGAATGCCCGGGCCTATCAACAGTACTTGTCGTCAAGAGACTTACACCACCGGCAAAACCGATTATCACCCGTTCGGGGAATATGCTTACGACTGATGCAGATCTTCCTTTGCAGTGGTATCATGACGGACAGCTCATTGTAGGTGCAACAGGGAAGTCATATACGCCGAGTACAGATGGGGTCTTTACGGTGTTGACCACAGGTGCAAATAATTGCTCGAGCTTATCTGATGTCTATAATTACTCTTTACTTGATGTAGCTGTAGATGGAATACTGAGTGCAAATATTACGATATCACCGAACCCGTTCACTGACCATATCTCTATCAATATTGAGAGTCCTTCTGCTGCAAACTATGTAGCCGAATGTTATACTGTTCTCGGTGAGAAGGTATCAACCATATATTCAGGAATGCTAGGTGTCGGAGATAATGTATTGAACTACGTTCTCCCGAAAAATAACAGTGAGGGGGTCTACTTCATCCGTATCAGATCAGGTGCCTTCCTTCGGACGTTTAAGATCGTTAGGGAATAGATTATAACTGATCAACTGGATTGAAATAGATCTATATCAGAAGATTTGTGAGGTGTTATGCCGAAGTGGCGATAAGCCATTTCGGTAACCTCCCTTCCTCTGGGAGTACGTTTCAAAAAGCCCTCTTGAATGAGGAATGGCTCATAGACCTCTTCGATGGTGCCAGGCTCTTCGCCTACGCTGACTGCAATAGTATTTACGCCGACAGGTCCGCCGCCGAATTTTTCGATAACTGATAGAAGGATACGTTTATCCATCTCATCAAGTCCGTGTTCATCAACTTCCAGTGCACGAAGTGCAATAAGAGAAATATCATGTGTTATCTCTCCGCTGCCTTTGACCTGTGCGAAGTCGCGGGTACGCGCAAGCAGACGGTTTGCTATACGTGGTGTTCCACGTGAGCGGCGTGCAAGCTCCATTGCTCCATCAGAAGTAATTGCAATATTCATTATTGATGCACTTCGCTCGATAATACCTTTGAGCGTCCTGGCATCATAATAATCAAGACGATTTGTAATGCCGAAACGCGAGCGAAGCGGAGCTGATAGGAGACCTGCCCGCGTCGTTGCTCCGACAAGCGTAAATGGCTTCAACTCTATCTGAACCGAACGTGCCGCAGGACCTGAATCTATCATGATATCAAGTCGGTAATCTTCCATCGCAGAGTAAAGATACTCTTCGACTGCTGCCGAGAGACGATGAATCTCATCAATAAAGAGCACATCTCCTTCTTCGAGATTTGTAAGAAGACCTGCAAGGTCACCTGGTTTTTCGAGGACGGGACCTGATGTCGTTTTAATTGCAGAGCCCATCTCCGATGCAATGATGTTGGCAAGTGTTGTTTTGCCAAGCCCCGGCGGACCGGTAAAGAGCGAGTGGTCAAGCGCATCACCGCGTTGCTTTGCAGCCGCAATAAATACTTTCAGGTTTTCTACAATACCCGGCTGGCCGGAGAACTCGTCAAAACCCGAAGGACGTAGCGAACGCTCGAGATCATTCTCGATGCGATCGGTGGTGGTGGAGATGTTGCGTTTGGTATCAGCCATTTTTTTTTTGTATTACCCACTCTTCCGACATCTTCTCAACTTCTGCTTGTGTATATACTCTACCATTTCGAATGTCATCTAATCCTTCTTCAATATTTTTAAGTAAAGTTAGTCGGTCTATTGCTATTTCAAGTGTATCAATAGGGTTATCTTCGGGAAGATCTCGAAGCGCAAACAAAATTTCCTCTTTTATAGAGCGTTGTCTTTCGTTTTTCATATATCTAGCATATTTTAACATAGACTATAGCAAAACGTTTTCTCTAATACATGTTGGTTTATTTAGGAAAGTATGAATTGCTTTCTTTAATTACTCGGAACTGTGCTAAAGTCGGCCCCGGAATAGCTGGGTAAGAGTTTCTTCTTCAAGGTGAAATTCTCTCCCGCCGATACTCGTTCAACATTAGGTATAATTTTATCAGTCTCGTGAGCCCTATGAGTGATGTTGTAGCAGAAATTCCGGTCGAAAGACAACAAGTTGCTTCAAGAGAAATAAAGAAGAAGCGCATAGCGCTTATCTTTACGGGCGGTACTATTGCCGTTACGACCGATAAGAA
>DATDEW010000185.1:0-2249 GCA_036522935.1 Kapaibacterium sp. (SeqCode) | reverse complement strand
CAGAATTCACACGATCAATATCGGCACGCACCGTCATCAGTTTATTTGATACGGCATCATATTCTTCCTGACTGATGAGCTTTCCATCGAACAATTGCTTCGAGCGTTTTACGTCACGCTCTGCAAGGTCTTCCTGTAATTGCAGTTTCTTCAGATCAGCACGAAGATCAGCGTCGTTGATCTTGATGAGCAAAGAACCACGTTTTACAGATGTGCCCTCTGTAAAGTTAATGGATGTGATACGACCTGCTATTTCGCTGCGTATCTCTATCTCTTCATTAGCAACGATGGTGCCTGTTGAAAGTATCTTACTATCTATCCTACCTGAGCGCAATACTATCCCTTCTACTGTGTTCGGAGACGATTTCGTCTGTGCTTGAGGAATATCTGTGCGTTTGGACGGATCGAACGCACCAAAAAAGTATAGGGCAGCAAATACAGCTGCGAGAATAAGAATGACAAAAAGCGATTTTCGGGTAGCAGGACTCATCATTTCATCGATAACATTCGACACACTGTAACATCTACTGACCTAAAAGAGGTTTGTTTCATGATTGCATAAAAACTAACAGTAAAATAAACGCCTCTTGCACTTCTATGCAAGAGGCGGCACATACATCTGTACTTTCAACTATTTCGTTGAGGTAATTTTCATATCGGTTTCAACCTTCATAGGTATTTTTGTCTCACCCTGTGCTACTTCAATGTCCATCTTTATCTTGATATTGGCTTGGCTCGTCCAACCGGTTGAGAGCGCCACATCGAACGTACCTGTTATTGTCCCGATCTGGGTGCTATCTGATCTCGACATCTTTCCATCAACCGCAATTTGTGCGAAGTCCCCTTTTACTTCTTTAAGGGTATATGTAGAGATTATCTTTGCGTCGTATCCTGCAAGGTTCTTTGTCACTTCCCCTTTCCACGTTTCACCGATCTTTACGGGATTCGCCGGGAATGGGACCGATGAACCGTTCATGTTCTCGCTCATACTTTTTCCTGCACCGGGAGAAAGCTTTGACATGATCTGGCCAAGATCAGTATTTTTAATGTTCGATAATGTATCAAATTCCATGGTGTATTTCATGCCGACCATTTTTTTGAACTGCTCAAGTAGCAGCTCCGACATCATACCTTTCTTGATGTCTCCTTTGGTATCGATCTCCGTTTCACCGCTAATGGGTCCGGACATCTTTTGCTTCATCATCATTCTCTCATAAGTATTTTCCGTGACGATGTTACTATTTTGCTTTACTTCCTTGACCAGCATACTGATCTCAAAGCGCATTATTTGATCCATATCCACTTTTTGCCCCTTCGAATCCATCGTTATCTTCTGGGTTATATCAGTGGCAATTTTATATGTATCACCTTGCTTGAGTTTTAATTCGAGTTTGATGCCTTCGCTTACAGCCGGCGCATCTTCCTTCTTACTGCATGAGGCGACAAGAAATGCTAATGTTAGTAGAAGTAAGGATAATCGTAATTTCATAGAATGTGGTAAGTGAATCTAATGACACAAAGATACGATAATTTTGTTGCAGGTACCAACGTTACAAACTCGAATGGCAGGCATAACAGCAAAAAAATCACTCGGACAGAATTTCCTCTCGGATGAGGGCATACTTCGTCGTATCGCAGATGCAGCAAAGGTAGGGTCAGGCGATACTGTCGTTGAGATCGGTCCGGGGCTTGGCGCTTTAACCAAACACCTTCTTCATAAAGACCTCGCCAAACTCATAGCATATGAGGTAGATGACAGAGCGATAGATCTGCTTCGCAAGGAGTTCACAGACCCACGCTTTGAACTTCGGCATGAAGACATACTTCAAGCAGACCTTACGAGCGTTTCAGAGGATAAACTTCGTATTGCAGGAAATATACCTTACTATATCACAAGCCCGATCATCTTTAAGCTGATCGATGATAGGCAGTATATTAAAGATGCACTTCTCTTAGTGCAACTTGAAGTTGCAGAACGATTGACCGCCAAACCACGGACGAAAGCATACGGCATTCCTACCGTCCTGACAAACTTCTTCGGCGAAGTTACCTATCTATTCAAGGTAAAAGCCGGTTCATTTAGACCGGTTCCGAAAGTAGATTCTGCCGTTATTCACATTAACTTTGAGCGGGGCTATTTCCAGCGCAGCGGTCTTCCTATTCCTGATGGTTTTGATATGAAGGACTTCCAGCGCTTTGTGCGTCAGGTCTTTGCGATGCGTCGGAAGACGCTACGAAACAACCTCAAG
>DATDEW010000184.1:0-6634 GCA_036522935.1 Kapaibacterium sp. (SeqCode) | reverse complement strand
TCCCGCAAAGCACTTCCTTACCACTGCCCCGCAGCTTGAGCGAGCTATTGTTGCAATAGAAGCAGAACTTGAAGAGCGGCTCTCTTACTTCCGTAAACAAGGAAAACTTTTGGAAGCACAGCGCATTGAGCAGCGTACGCGGCTTGATATCGAGATGATGAAGGAACTTGGATACTGCTCCGGTATCGAGAATTATTCACGACATCTTGCAGGTCGCAAACCGGGTGAGCGCCCTTCTGTTCTACTCGATTACTTCCCGGACGATTTCTTACTCATCGTTGACGAATCTCACCAAACACTTCCTCAAGTACGAGGAATGTATGCCGGTGACCGTGCTCGTAAGACAACGCTTGTCGAGCATGGCTTCCGCCTGCCGAGCGCCCTCGATAACCGTCCGCTCAACTTCGATGAGTTCGAGAAGATGGTTGACCAGATCGTGTACGTAAGCGCAACGCCTGATGATTATGAAGTAGCAGATGCAAAAGGAGTAGTTGTCGAGCAAATTATTCGCCCGACAGGCTTGCTTGATCCACAGATAGAAGTTCGCCCGATCAAGAATCAGATCGATGATCTTCTCGAAGAGATACGCAAACGCGTAGCGAAGAACGAGCGTATTCTCGTTACGACTCTCACAAAGCGGATGTCAGAAGATCTTGCCGATTATTATAATAAGGTTGGTGTGCGAGTCAGGTATTTGCATTCTGAGATAGATGCGCTCGAGCGTGTGGAGATCATCCGTGACTTGCGTCTCGGCGTCTTCGATGTTCTCGTTGGTGTGAACCTGCTACGTGAGGGGCTTGATATGCCTGAGGTCTCCCTTGTTGCTATCATTGATGCGGATAAGGAAGGATTCCTTCGCAGCGAGAAAGCACTGATGCAAACCTCGGGCAGAGCTGCGCGTAACGTGGAGGGACTTGTAATATTCTACGCTGATAGAATTACTCGCTCGATGAAAGCCGTCATTGATGAAACAGCCCGACGAAGAATCATTCAGGAAGCGTATAACACCAAGCATGGCATCACTCCGACAACGATCTTCAAGACACATGATGAGATCATGCAATCGACATCGGTAGCTGATGTTGCGTCGAAACGTCAGGATAGACTTGATGAAATAAAAGACAAACGCCCGCCAAAAGGATTTACACCTGATGAGGTCTTGAAGAAGATGGATCTGGCAGATATTAAAGACCTTGTTGTCCGACTTAAGATCGATCTTGAAGCGGCAGCGGCGGAGCTTGCCTTCGAGCAGGCAGCAGAACTGAGGGATGAGATAAGGAAGATAGAAAAGCTGTATCTATCTTAGTGGATACTCATTGGATACTCTGCGTCTCTGCGGTTCAAAAAAACAAACCGCAAAGACGCAAAGATCGAAGAGAAAGGTCAGATCATTGATTTCCGAGAACTGGTCGGATATACCTTATAAACTATCTTGCGAATGGTATCGTACTGCAAGTATGGATACATATCCATGAGAGTACGAATGGCTTCGGCTGTTTTTAGTTTACCTTCATCTTTCAAACGCAAGAACATCGAGCGAATAACATAATCGCGCAATGCTTTTTCGTTGATGAGATCGTTGGCTCGAAGGACGTTATACACGTCGTCGGGTACTACATTTGCAAGGGGGTTTGCTTTACCGTCACGGATGCCTGTACGGACATTACCGAGATCAGTGAGGACAGCGAAAGCTGCGGTTTGGTCGAAAGATACGGAAGTGTTCATGTCAGTCTATCAATTTAGTGATACAAGAATGATGAGTTAATTTCTTACATTCGTTATCCCCGGAAACCTTTGAAAGCCCAAGGATGAAATAGTATCAATTTTTTTCGATAGACTGCTTACTCTGTTTAAGTGAATGAATTAGAAACTTTTGCTTTATTATAAGTACCGCGAGACCCCCGTTTTGTTACAAACTATTTTGGTCATAAAAACGTGACCTACCAGAGCCTTTCCACTTCGAACTGTCGTAATTAATTCATTTATAACGAATTATGGGTTTTAACCAATAATAAACTTTTGTACCGCTGCTTCACCATTTGCTGTAATTACCATGAAATAGGCCCCTGAAGTAAGTCCTGATACTGCTCCTTCGAGCTTTCCAATGCCGGATATCGCATAAGTCACACCAAATGTTCGCACCTGTTTTCCGGCTTCGTCATATATTTCGGCACGAAGTTCGCCGTCGTCCTTTACCTCATAATTAAGCGTCAAGGTCCCTGTAGCGGTAACAGGATTTGGAGAAAGAGAGGTAACTTTAAGCTTATTATTTTTGGGTGCAGAAGCATCGACAGAATTAACTATTGTTCTTGGAAGTTCAGCAATGTTGATACGAAAAATTCCACGCCCGTATGTTGCAGCCATAAGATACTCTCCACTGGTACCGCGAACTTGTAATTTACGAACATCACAGAGTGGAAGACCATCACGTAGCGACTCCCATGTTACTCCGTTATCAATAGAGCGCATTACGCCATACGTATGACCAATGAATAGATCGCCATTCGGCGCACGAGCTATCGTCCGTGTATCAAGATCAGGAAGATTTACATCAGGAGATTCCCATGTAGTACCACAATCGGCTGAACGGAAAAAATGTTTTCCGCCAAATCCACTTGTTACAGCATATACTTTGCAAGCATCATTGAAATCAGTTGTAAATCCGGCAGCAGTACCTATTTTATTTGTAGATCTTGTCCAGGTCTCACCTATATCTTTTGTCGTATATGTATAACCGCCGCCTGTGCCGGCATACACAACAGAAAGATCACCTTTGGCGATATGTACTGTCCGTAGTCCCCCATTGAACGTACCGCTTTTTGAAATTGGGTCAAGCGTAGAGCAGCCATCAAGAGAATAGTACAAACGTGAGTTTCCACAGAGTGCTATTGCACTTCCCTCTGATTCACATACATCATAAAACATATAGAAAGGAGCTCCCTCGGTGCGAAGTGAACTGTTAAGTGGGATCATGTTTCCATCAGAAGTGCCGCCTGCACCACCTTGCCACGTTGTGCCTCGTGTCAATGATACAAAGAGTGTTGCGCCAATATATGTTGAATATGCTATGTCCGATCCGCCTGTTTGAGCAACAAATGTTCTGCCGCCGTCACCGCCTCTTACCTGCTTAAAATAAGGGTCTGTAATATCGGCTTTATTTACACCGTTATCCTGACACCCTCCGATAACATAGGAAAAATCCGCAGCAGCATCTGCACCTACGAACAAAAGAGTAGAAAGCTTGGCATTGTACTTTTGTGTCCAACTTGCACCATTGTACTTGCTCATAAAAATACCACCATCGGTTAGAGCAAAAAGGTCTCCTGAAGGGGAATACTCTAAAACGTGAATATCAGCATGACAGAAATCTCCGGCTGAATTCGGGCGAGTCCATTCTGACTTCTTAACGAGTGTTTTCCCACTATCATTTGTGTTCCAAACATCGAGTCCACCAACGACAGCGATTTTTGCAGACGCAGGGCTTGCAGCACATGCATTATCATACCACGCCTGTTGCCCCATATATTCTGTATTAGGTGCTGATAATGTCCATGTTTTGCCGCTATCGATAGAACGAGCCAGACCACGTGATGCTCCGTTCGTACCACCAACACTTGCATACAACTTAGATGGGTCTTTTTTAGAAAGCGCCATTGTAATACGACCCTTGCTGCCGATATTTGAAGCAAGATCATCAGTCCATGTTTCGCCGCCATCAGTTGAACGGACTATACTACCATCACCTGCTACTACAAGGGTATTGGGGTTTGTAGGATCGATCACCATATGAGGAGAATTACCGATCGTTAACTTTGAGACCCAAGAATCACCTCCATTGGTAGATTTTACAACTCTCTGCGATGTAACGCAGTAAACAATATTTGTATTGACAGGATCAATAATGATCTGACTCGTACGTCCAACGACTAAGCTATTAGTGATATGAGTCCAATTTAATCCAGCATCAGTAGACTTATACATACCATCACCTGGTTGGTCGTGAAGGTCTCCGGTACCCGCATATACAATATCCGGATTTTTCGGATCTACCTCAACATCTCCCATCGCATACGATGACCATGTATCAGAAAGCGAGAACCATGATTCTCCTGCATCTGTCGTTTTCCAGAGTCCGCCACCGGATGTCGCAAGATAAATGGTATTATTAGAGCGAGGATCAAATGCTATCCCCGATGGCCTTCCGCTTACAGACCCTTCCTGTGAACCGGCAACCTGCTCCCATGCAGATGTATTCTGAATTTGCTGTGAAGTGTTCTTCCGCTTTATAGAAAGAAACTGCTGTAACCCGCGCTTGCGAGCTTCATCAATATTGGAATCAGGGCCTGAATACCGCCATGAATCCTCGTACTTCTGACGTTCGAGTAAGCGTTGTTCAAGTCCCCATTTTTTGGGTATAAGAGGGTTCGTTTCTTGAGCTAATGCTGTACCAAACGACAGAAAAGATATAAAGAGGACAAGTATGAATATATGGAAGCGATTCATTTTGAACGATGTAGGTAAAAATCCTTGTTTGCAGTACGCACGACTCATGTAATATGGTAACTTATAAAACATTACTTAGCATAAGTAAGTGCAGGAATTCATATGAATCTAATAACCCGAAAAACGGACGAATGTCTCAAACATTAGGCAAAGAAATCGACCAGACGAACGCTGCAGTATCAGCTAACTTCGCTTACCATACCGAGGAACTCCGTAAACTTGAAGAACTTGCAGCAAAAGTACGCCTTGGCGGTGGGAAGAAGAATATTGAGAAACAGCATGAAAAAGGCAAATTAACTGCCCGTGAGAGGATTGAACTCCTCATAGATGAGGGTACAACGTTCGAAGAGTTAGGTCTATTTGCCGCACATGAAATGTACAAAGCTGAAGGCGGTGCACCTTCTGCCGGAGTTGTTACCGGTATTGGGCGCGTAAGCGGGAAACTCTGCATGATCGTAGCGAACGATGCTACCGTAAAAGCAGGGGCATGGTTTCCCATGACAGCGAAGAAGAATCTTCGTGCACAAGAAATTTCTATCGAGAATAAACTCCCTATCATCTACCTTGTTGATAGTGCAGGTGTATTCCTTCCGATGCAGGATGAGATATTCCCCGATAAAGAGCATTTCGGCAGACAATTCCGCAATAATGCCATCATGAGTTCGATGGGTATTGTCCAGATCGCTGCGATAATGGGACCATGCGTTGCGGGTGGGGCATATCTCCCCATCATGAGCGATGAAGCTCTTATTGTCGAAGGTACAGGGCATGTATTCCTTGCAGGAAGCGCACTTGTCGAAGCTGCTATCGGAGAGAAGATAGATAATGAAAGTTTAGGCGGAGCAAGAGTGCACTCCGAGATCAGCGGTGTCACCGATTACAAAATGCCGAATGATGAGGTTTGTATCGAGACCGTTCGCTCGCTTATCTCAAAGATAGGAGAAAAACCAAAAGCGGGTTTTGATAGAATTGCATCTGCATCACCGAAGTATTCAGCTGATGATCTTCTTGGCATCCTTCCTACTACAACCGTTAAACAATACGACACACATCAAATAATAGCTCGATTAGTTGATAATAGTGAGATCGATGAATACAAAGCAGGGTATGGAAAAACAATAGTTACTGCATACGCTCGTATTGATGGTTGGGCTGTCGGTATCGTAGCAAACCAGAGGAATGTTATCAAGACAGCCAAAGGTGAGATGCAGGTAGGAGGGGTTATCTACTCCGATTCTGCCGATAAAGCAGCTCGCTTTATCATGAACTGCAATCAACGCATGATACCGCTTGTCTTCTTGCAAGATGTTACCGGATTCATGGTCGGTTCACGCAGCGAGCATGGCGGCATCATCAAAGACGGTGCGAAGATGGTGAATGCTGTTGCAAATTCTGTTGTACCTAAATTTACATTTATCGTCGGCAATTCATACGGCGCAGGTAATTATGCAATGTGCGGCAAAGCGTATGACCCACGTCTTATTTATAGCTGGCATAACTCGCAGCTTGCCGTTATGAGCGGAGCTTCTGCATCAAAGACGCTACTCTCAATTAAGATCGCTTCGCTCCAAAAGTCAGGAGAGCAGATCACCGAAGAGAAGCAGAAAGAGATGCTTAAGGAGATCCAAGACCGTTACGATAGCCAGACACATGCTCTCTATGGTGCTGCTCGTCTTTGGACCGACGGCATTATTGATCCGCGCCGCACACGCGAGATAATCTCTCTCGGCATTGAGATGGCAAGCCACAATCCCGACATACCAAAGTTCAATCCGGGTGTAATTCAAACCTAATATGCCATCTAAAGTTAGTACATTTGTCTTCTTATTATTCTTGCTCTTTGTTTCGCAAGATGCAAATGCACAGTCCATCTATGGTACATGGTACACTACAAGCCTGTTTATGCTCGAGGGTAACACAAAAGAGCAAAAGGTTATTTTTACGAAGGATTCTATTGTATTGAGCACAACCAGCGAAAAATCTGATTACCTCCCTTCTCCTGACAGCACCGATGAGTATACATATAAAAAAGTGAACATACGCGACACTGTTGAAACAATGGTGATAAAGATCGTTGGCACAATGCAAAACCCAAAACTATCAAATCGTGGGTATATTATCGTTGCTACCC
>DATDEW010000183.1:0-2001 GCA_036522935.1 Kapaibacterium sp. (SeqCode) | reverse complement strand
TTAACGATTGATAAATCATTCACGACGGCTGGTGATGTTGGCTATAGTCAGGGTATTTGGCTCCAATTTTTAGAGAAGAGATTCGGAGATGAGATTGTGAAGGAAATATGGGAATACTATAGTAACAACAGATCAAAACTGTTGATAGCTATGGATGAAGTACTTCTTAATAGATCATCAAGTTTTTGCAATGAGTATAAACATTTTGGCGCAGAGTTGTTTTTTACAGGAAGAAGGTTCAGGGGGATAAGTATCTTCCCGGATGCACAGCGTATTCCAATTGATTCATTGAAATACAATGTACAAGATACTGGCAAAAGTTATTCGTATGATTTATTGTACGAGGCATCACTGAATCTCTATGCTGCTGGTGTAAATAATGACTCATCTGTTGTTTCTGTTTCAAGGAGTCCGGAATTAATTTATTCCTCCGATACCATAACTATCTTTGATCTAAATTCCTACCGAGCCACCTATCAGATCCCTGAAACCTTCTGCGATACCATTGTCGGAGGTAAGGAGACAAATGCCGAGGCATTCCCGATGCCGTTCGTTATATCAAGTGATAAGGACGAGACGGTAAAGCTGTTCGCAAAGAGCGGTTCGAAGCCCGCTTCAGATACCCGGCTTGGTATTTACACCGTCGATATGAAGTTGGTCCGATATACCGAAGCGGCTGCAAAGCCAATATCAGGCAGGTACTATATGGAATGGGACGGTCGCGATGACATTGGAAAGTACGTTTCAAGCGGCGTGTATATCTATAGCATCGAAGTTGATGGCGAGCGTCGGCAAGGGAAGCTTGTTGTGGTCCGAAAGTGAACTAACTTTATTTGGAGTTTGTACTAAAATTATGTTACAAACACTCGAAACCCCAAAACTACAAGTGCTTCACCTTATTCAGGAGTTGCCGGATGATGCAACGTATGAGGATATAGAGTATGAACTCCGGGTACAGAGTAAGATTCGGCAAGGTATGAAAGATTACCGAGAAGGGAATGTTCATACTATTGATGAAGTGAAGACAAAATTGAAGAAATGGCTCGACGAGTAATTTTTTCGGCTACCGCTTCAAATAATATCGTAGATATTGCCGATTGGATAGGAGCAGAATCTCCTCTTGCTGCGAGTAAAGTAGCAGAAGAGGTTATCGCCAAAGCAGAATCTCTTGACGAAATGGCAGAGCGTGGAAGACGTCTAAAAGATGTTGATGGAATTGAGACCCGCCAAATACTTGCCTTTAACTATCGTATTATCTACCAGATATATCAGAGTGAGGTTGTCATAATGACAATTGTCCATACCTCTCAAGATTTTGAAATTGAAAAGACATAAGATGTTGCGATCGTAAGCCATCGTCGCCTTGCACTAAAACCCTCCAATCTATTAGTTTTCAATGTGTTATATCTGCTAAACTCTTAGGAAGCCATTCTTCCGGAATCCGTGTTTATAAGTCCCCTTATAGAAAAGGCGTATTTTTGCATTTCTACAATACAAAGAAAGAGTATTTTACTAGTATATGGCATCATCTAATGACTTACGTAACGGAGCCGTTCTGAAAATTGACGGTGAGTTGCTACGAATCGAATCCTTTGAGCATCGTACCCCGGGCAACCTTCGCGCTTTCGTGCAGGCAAAGCTCCGTAATCTTCGCACCGGTAACCTGAAGGAAGTCCGCTTCCGCTCGGGCGAAGAGGTAGAGATGATACGTATGGAAAAAAGAACATTCCAGTATCTCTATAAGGATGGTGATGATTTCATGTTCATGGATAATGAGAACTACGAGCAGATAACGGTGCCAAGCATGGTCGTCGGTGATGTTGCTCTCTATATCCGTGAGTCGGAAAATGCCGACATCGTTTTTGCAGAGGATGGTACCATCGTTGCTATCGAAGTACCGCCTTCTGTTATTCTGACAATAGCTGAAACCGATCCCGGTATGAAAGGCGATACAGCCACCGGAGGTACAAAACCTGCCAAGCTCGAAACAGGCGCAATGGT
>DATDEW010000182.1:0-2374 GCA_036522935.1 Kapaibacterium sp. (SeqCode) | reverse complement strand
GTTTGTTGCGTCGCCATAACCAAAGCACAAATGTTGCGAATGCTATCACTACAAGGAAGAGACTGACAACCATTATCGACTCATCATCCGGCTTCGCTACAATTGCAGTTGCGGGCTTGACCGCAGAGGTGATCTCCTCTGATACTGAAATATATCCCCAAACCGTTAGCGCAAGAAGCATTGCAATGATGCCGCAACCGATCATTGTGAAGATCGGACTCTTGCGTTCTTTGTCGGCATGTTTATCAAGGAATGGGACGAGCGTCCAGAATCCCATCAACAGACCAAAACCAAGCAATGCGATCCACTCGGGAACAACACGGACTGTCTGAAAGAGAAACATAAAGTACCATTCGGGATGAACACCCTCGGGAGGTTCTGACGGATTAAGTATATCGTATGCTTTACCAAGCTCCCATGGGTACATTATTGCTATTGCAAGAAGGGCGCCAAAGCCCAACAGCCATATCATCATCTCCTTTGTGAAATAGCTCGGGAAGTATTTCTCTTGTCCTTTTACAGTGACTCCCATAGGGGTGCTTACACCAAAGAGCGCTACCATCGTAATATGCACTACGACAAGAAGTATTGATAATATCGGAAGCACAGCAACATGAAGTGCAAAGAGTCGGGTGAGCGTCGCGCCGCTGACATCAGCTGAGCCCTTCATGATAGAAGAGATAAACTCGCCGATCAGCGGTACTTCATTCGGGACTTCGGCTCCTACTTTCGTTGCAAAGTATGCTGTCTCATCCCACGGAAGCAGGTAGCCTGTAAAACCGAAGCCGAGCATAAGCATCAACAGAACTACACCTGATAGCCACATCAGATGTCGGGGCATCCTGTACGACTTCAAAAAGAACGTGCTGAACATATGTGCTACCATCACAGCAACAACAACATTCGCTCCCCATGAATGTATCGACCGGACAAGCCAGCCGAAGGGTACGCTTGTCATAATTCGCTCGACACTTTTATGGGCTCCTTGCACACTTGGTTCATAATAGAACAGGAGCAATACACCTGAGACTATCTGTACAATAAAGAACAGCAGTGTTAAGCCGCCGAGATAGTACCAGAACGAATGTTTATGACGCGGGACGGTCTTTTCTTCAAGTGCCGTAAGCGGTTCGCGCAAATGAAGTGCATTAATAACTTGTTTGTACCAGTGGTTCATGCTTTCTTCTTTGGCATTAGTGATATCTCGAGCATTTCACCGTCCTCAGTGATGGTGAGTTCGGTAAGAGGCCGTTTCGGTCGTGTGCCGGGAATGTTAACACCATTGGCATCATACATTCCTTTATGGCATTTACAGTAGAATCCGGGTATTCCCTTCTCAGGCAACTCGGGACGGTAACTAACCGTACAGGCAAGATGAGTACACTTTGCGCTGAAAGCCCTAATGTTATCCTCACCTTCCATAACAACGATGACAGGATCTTCTCCGATATTGACGATCTTCGATGGAGTTTCAGCCGAGAGATCACCTGCCGCGATCTTGACTGTTGCAGACATATCGGTCTGCCTCACATATGACAGATATTTCCCAAATACATAGATGACCGGTGCTGCAACAGCCGCAGCGCTTACCCCAAGAAGTCCCTTCAGCACTGACCTTCGTTTTTTTACTTCCTCTGCCATAACTATTGATCATTTATATTACTAATGACACGGAGAACCATACAAAAATAACACAGAATTGGAGTAATATTTTAGATTGGAGGAGAAGCAATGATGAGGAATAATCCGCTCTTACAACTACTGTAAGAGCGGATAACGAACAAGGAATGTCTTAGTTCAGATCAACCCAGACGCTCTTCGTCTCGGTGTACATGTCTATTGCGGCTTTGCCGAGTTCACGCCCTACGCCGGAATGCTTGAAGCCGCCGAACGGTAGTGCATTGTCGGTCGTCGAGATCGTGTTGATCCAGACCGTACCTGCCTTGAGGGCTTTGGCCATCTTATGAGCTTTCTTGATGTCACGTGTCCAGACCGATGCCGCTAAGCCGAACTGTGAGCCGTTCGCCTGTGCTAATGCATCTTCGATAGAATCGAACTTCATGACACTTGCAACAGGTCCGAAGATCTCCTCTTGCGCGACGCGCATTGAGTTGGTTACATTCTCAAGAACCGTCGGCTGCATGAAGAAGCCCTTCGTCCCGATACGTGAACCGCCAACCGTAACTTTCGCGCCTTCCTTCGAGCCGATATCAACATAGCCGAGAACTCTATCGAGATGCTGCTGTGAGATGAGCGCTCCAAGACGTGTCTTCGGATGAAGCGGATCACCTGCTACCATCTTCGCAGCGCGAGAAGTTAGCACCGACATGAATTCGTCATACGCGCTTGCCTCGACCATGATGCGTGAACAAGC
>DATDEW010000181.1:0-2535 GCA_036522935.1 Kapaibacterium sp. (SeqCode) | reverse complement strand
AAAATATCAGCGTCGGTGTCCTTACAGCAACATCGGTACTTACTATACAGGAGAACTCATATCTGAGGGCAACACGAGTTGAGTAGATTTCAGTGGTAAAGTATGATAAGGCGTCATAGAAGTGGTCCTCGGATGACGTATAACATGGCAATGCAAAAGCGGAAGAGCGATCTTTCGCTTTTGTTTTTTTATTCATACCCAAGCTCGCGCATAAGCAAAGCCCCGTTGCCCATCGCAGTACCGCAAATTCCTATAAAGTAGATCATTAATGCAAAAATACCACTAATTCGCTTAGTACTTACAAATCACCAACCTCTTTCCATTCAATATGATCTATACCTAATTGTTTCGTAAGAGAGTCAAATTCATTCTTAGTAAGGTAACCGATAGTAATGTCCTTTTGCCACCTGACTGGAGGAGGGAGTATTTTCACAACAAAATAATCAATGATAATGGGTCTAGTGTCCCATCGGCGTCTTTTTGCAAGAATATATTTGTTTTGAACAGAATATGCAAGCACTTCGGGGGGGACGATATTAGCCCCATAAGACAAATTTATCGTTGGTGAGTCTTCAATCCACAGTAGATAATCCGGAGCCAATTCTATGCCACTTTCACAGGATATGAAGAGCAGACAGAGCGTAAGTAAAAAGAATATTCTTGGTTTCATAGTGTAAATTGCCACCTATTTAATATTCTTGAACTCTTCTAAGGTAATATCAGCTTGCTTGAGTATCTTTTTGAACGTACCTTCGGGTATATCTCCAGGGTGCATCGAGACATAGGTTTGTCTCCCATCGGTATGGCGGAGAACAACATGAGAACCTGATTGACGCTTCTCCTCGAAACCGATCTTTAAGAGTTTTGAGAGAACCTCACGCGACGTGTAGGGCATCTGCGACGTGGATCTTTCCGGTGAACATATCGGATTCTAACGGCAGCGTTTCCCCTGCGGCTTGCTTCTCTTCTACCCAAAGATTCACAAGGTCTTCGGCTGCGGCTTTCGCGCCTTCTATTCCCTTTCCGTGAGTGGTAAGGTCGAGTGTAGGGATGTGAGCATAGTAATACCCGCTCGGAAATCCCGGCTCCTCTACTTTTGTATAAACGACAGTGTAATCCATGTAAAAGAAAGTTCTTTCGGAAAGCAAAAGTTCACGCGTTGAATCTTTCCCTACCTCGCCGAAGTTGTTTTACCATGACAGAACTTCGCACATACTCTACTCCGCAGGCGTATCTTGATGCTACGCTTGCGGCGAGAAGGTCAGACATCGGAGGATAGACATTCTCATCCGAACCAACAACATCATACCCAAGCTCGCGCATAAGCAAAGCCCCGTTGCCCATCGCCGTACCACAGATTCCTATAAAGTATATCATTAATGCAAAAATACCATTAATTCACATTGAACTTGATTATGTAGGATATTATTAAGCAAACTTACCACACTCCATAGGTCGGATGATATATACAATGACGACCAAGATGAGTCCCTTTGACGATAGATAACGCATACTACCAAACGATAAAGTCATCACCATATCTCTGAGGCAATCTATTATTTCATTCTCTTTGTAGAATCAGGTGTACTATTGTAAAAGTCATAGATGAAGGTAATTCCTCGTGCACTGTCAATATAACTATAGTCAATGCCTGAAAAGCTTGGTATAATACGAACAGTATCAATGCTTACTTTCTCTATCTTTACATTGTCACCACCATAAACTCTAAAGATATCACCTTCTGCCCAATCAAACTTTTTGTCTAAAAAAGATACATTTGCTTCTGTTCGATTTAAAGCTCCGGTTTCTCCAGTATAAGCAATTAGGGTCTGTTCGTTCTTTAAGCCAACAACCACTCCTGTTATCTCTACATAGCCATATCTATCCTTTATATATAGGATGTATATAAGAAAGCATAGAATGCAAAAGAATAGAGACGCCAGTATTATTTTAATTTTTGTCGCCATAGTTAGCTTCTATTTCGTCAACAAATGACTGTATAATTCATACATGAAGAAAGTTCTTACGGAAAGCAAAAGTTCACGGGTTGAATCTTTCCCTACCCTATCAAAGTTGTTTAATAATGACAGAACTTCGCACATACTCTACTCCGCAGGCATATCTTGATGCTACGCTTGCTTTTTTGGAGCGGCGGGAGATAGAGAATAATCTTCTTATCGGTTTGCCGAACGGCTTTGCTGATAAGAATGCCGCAGCGCCGAACTGCCATTTTCTTACCTGCTTCCGTGACGGCGTGATAACTGCATCATCTGTCAAGACATGGGTGAAAGCAATTATTGCGGGTACAGGACATACGAGCGTAGAACTTCAACTCATTGCAGACTATTACCGAGCGAACGATAACAACATGCAAGGTGTCGTCGGTGAAAGCAGCATTGCCGAAGCATTCGCCAAAATATACCACAGCGGCGATGTGACCCGTCACGTAATGATCACACATGAACTAACGCAGATCAAGACCCTTACACATTCGAGCGGAAGTCTTGAGATGGCACAGATAGATGACATCGAATC
>DATDEW010000180.1:0-2404 GCA_036522935.1 Kapaibacterium sp. (SeqCode) | reverse complement strand
CTCAGTAATTTGTATTGAATTTCGGATGAAAAGATACGCCATTCTCCCAATATTGCTATGCATTTTTTTCTCGGCATGCTCAGAGATGCCAATTGACTATCTCAATTCGCGGCCACATAAGTCGATTCGCCAGATGTACTGGCTCCCTGAGGGTCAGTCGTTCGTTGCAGCTATCCATATTCCTGTTTCATCGAGTAAATATGAATACCGGTTCTACACCTATAATACTATGGTGAAAAGATAGCAGAAACACCGCCGCTTAAGCTTCGCTATGACTACCTTTCCGGGTTCTACCTTAGTGCCGATGGTAAATATGCTGTGGTCGATAATTCACCGGTCGAGATCGTAGAGATAGCTACAGGGAAAGTAGTAGCAGTGTATGATAGCGTTAAGCTTCTTTCACAGGCCCATGGAACTGATGAATATGTCGTCAGGGATTATTCTCAATACTTTCCTACCGGTCCTTACTATGAGTATAAAGTTGCAACGATCACACCAAGCGGCATAGAATATCATTCGAGTGTACGCCTGCTTCAGGAAAATGCATATTCAGTTATCTTTACTCCGATTTTTACTCCAAAGAAGAAAATAGTCACATGTGAATACGATTCAATGAATGCATTAGAGTTAGTTGTCAGGGACTCGACTCTCAACAAACTACACTCGACCTCACTTTCACTTACTAATTCTTACGAGATACGAAGCATAGCGATTGGTGTGAATAAGATTATCTATAGCGGTTATTATGAGGGTGGATTCATATTGGATCTAATAAACGGGACACTTGATTCGTCACATATTCTACCTCCAACTGATAATTCCGGCAAGATCGAGATATCAAGTGACGGAAATAAACTATTTCTCCCAAACAACTCGAATGATATACTTGTATCCTATGATATACCTTCCAAAACTACCTATACTCTAACATCATACCCCACTAGAATGTATTTATCTTCACTTGCATTATCCCTCGATGATAAACGTATTGCCTACGTGCTCACAGATTCGAACAATGAAGACCAATTAGTAGTACTTCAACTACCCTAAGAGTAATTGTAAAAAAAACCGCACGTCACCGTGCGGTCTGCTTTAACAAAATCAGCCATCTTAATGGAGGACCATTCAAGATGTCCATTACCACATAGGCATCTTGACGTTATATCAATGGTGAATTTCGGAGAATCGTTTCCCTCTATCGTTAAAAGCCAACAGGTATCGAATAGCGGAATTCTTTTCGTCCTTTTTTTGCTGTTTTACTTGGTAGTAGCACTCGTGCTATTACGATTCATACAACTAATGCTCTCACCTTAATTCTCATCGTGTTTCCTTACGACGGCACATTCAGACGCCATCATAAGGAACTTAGATAAGGCGACCGCACTCCTGTGGATTGGAGTGCGGTTTTTTTTTTGCGTCAAAATGGAAATACCGAGGTACGGGCGTAAGCAGGTTAATACTCCAGTAATGCCATAAGCTCACGCTCAAGTTGCGGCTTGCTTGGGAGTATCATCTTCTCTAAGTTTGGAGCGAATGGGACGGGGCTGTCGTATGCAGCCAGGCGCTTTATCGGCGCATCGAGAGACTCAAATGCTTTGTCAGTGATACGCGCGGCTATCTCTGCTCCGAAGCCGGCAGTGAGGTTATCTTCATGGAGGATGAGTGCGCGGCTTGTCTTCCGTACACTTGCGAGCACTGCATCTTCATCGAACGGCGCAAGCGAGCGAATATCGATGACCTCGATATTCGCAATTCCTTTTGCCGCGAACTCATCAGCGACTTCTTTCGCCATCGGCACTGTGCCGCCGTAGGTAATGATGGATACGTCGCTTCCCTCTCTAACTGTTCTTGCCTTGCCTATCTCGACAACATGTTCTCCGTCAGGTACTTCTTCTTTGAGTGAGCGGTATAGCCGCTTATGCTCGAAGTACAGCACAGGGCTTGGGTCGCGGATAGCGGCGATGAGTAACCCTTTTGCATCAGATGGAGATGACGGACAGACAATCTTCAAACCTGGTTGATGTGCAAACCACACTTCGGGGTTGCGTGAGTGAAATGGTCCACCGGATAACCCTCCGCCTGAAGGCAGACGAAGTACGAACGGCAACGGCTCGTTCCAGCGGTAGGCAGTCGTTGCAGCGACAGTGACGAGCATGTTGAATGTGTTCGTGACGAAATCAGCGAACTGCATCTCGGCGACAGGCTTATACCCGAAGAGCGCCGCGCCAAGCGCTACGCCGACAAGCCCTGATTCGGCAATGGGCGTATCAATGACGCGCGCCTCGCCGAACTTGTCATAGAGTCCTTTCGTCGCCTTGAACGCGCCGCCGTAAGGACCAATATCCTCGCCTATCAAGAAGACACTCGGGTTGCGCTCCATTTCGTAATGGAGAGCGTCGTTTAT
>DATDEW010000179.1:0-2693 GCA_036522935.1 Kapaibacterium sp. (SeqCode) | reverse complement strand
ATCGGTAACAAGAAGGTTTGCCTGTTCGGGTGAGTTGGTTAGGGCGTCACGAATCCTACCGCGCAGTTCTGCAAGCGGTACGGGGTTTGTAGTGACACTACCAGCAGGAGGAATGGAATCCGGCTCGGTTCGGGGCACGATGATTCTCGTCTCACTCATCGGTACAGGTTCAAAAACAGGTTTCTCCTTGCCGATAACAAATTTAATACCTACTTGAAATTCAACGAAGGAAAGCTTCGGTGTCGTTGCGCCGTTACTTGTGTAAAACGATTCCACATCGCCTGAGGTTAGCTTGCCAAAAGGAAGAACATATGTTGCTTCAGGTGTAAGAACGATGTCCTCACTTACGGGAATAAAATATCCCAAGCCAAACTTTGCGCCAAACTGTGTCTTGTTGTAGAAATTATCTGATTCCTGATCGGTCACCGAAAAGCTTCTGTTTCCGTTCATTATCCCTTCCGGCAGGCCAAGATAGGAAATTTGAATTGGAGCATCCGTAATATGCTCTTCTGCGTCAAATTTGTCACTTACCATGTAAGCGATAGTAATACCGCCGAGTCCGTAGAGATCTCCGACGACAAGAGGTATCCTTGCGAGGATATCGCTTCCAACGAATTGCCAGGTGCTCGTATACGTTCGTGATACTGTCGGATTAACATGTGCCGGCAACCGTTGACTGGGCTCCGATACATGTGTTTCAGTTACCCCTGTCGAATTCGAACGAAAGAATAACCCAAGCCGCATCGCAAAGCTTCCGGTAATGAGCAGGTCAGTGCTCACGCCTGCTTTATAACCTAGCCCGCTGCCTTGGCTATTGAAATAAAGATATTGCGATTGTGATTGCGCTCTGGAATCATACGGATAAACGACCGGCCAAAAGAAGTTCTCATATCCCGTAAGCCACGAGTACGTACCTCCGAGATCAACGGAGAAATAGTTGAACCTTGCCGGTCTTTCCGATACCTGTGAAAGAGCAGGAGTGGTAATTAATACGATGAATATAATGACTCGTCTCATACTGTCCGCTACAAAGATAAGCTATCATACTCGTGATTGTTTACAAATGGGCTATTTATTCTGTACCGGAATGCTTTCACTTTTTCCTGAGAGTCATCTCGGATCGGCGGTTATCTGCTCTACCTTTTTGGAAGCACTAGAATCAAAATAGTGTATATTTGTTGTGAGTATAGAATGATCAGTGACAATATGCTATGAAATATACCGTTGTTTTTCTTTTATTGTCTCTTTCCCTTAGTATAGAGGGATATTCGCAGATGGCTCCACATACAAACTCTCTTGGTGGCTCATGGAGCTATATAAAGATTTCAGCGGATAGTTTAAAACCCATCATGCTTTCCTTTCCTGATAGCGTACATGGTATTTTATGTTGTGCCCGTCAAACCATGTTCTATCAGTCACCGGATCTTCTCAACGGACGAGATGCGATTCGAGTATATTGGTACTCAACTTCTGATGGAGGAAAAACATGGATAAAACTTGATATGGCTTCTTTAGGATATCGGGATACTGTTTGTGATGGTGAGATCTATTACTTTATGAAACTTATAACCGGTAGGGGGAACAAAACAATGTATCTTGGCAATATGGGGGATACGATTAATAACTGTGACAAGTTAAGACAATACAAACTATTTACCTCATCAGATTTTGGACAGACCTGGATAAAAAAAAATATATTATCTGAAAGATGGGGAGAAACAACAGACATAAGCCTTGTCGGTAGCATTGGAAACAACGCCTTATTTATGTACCGATCAGTTGTACAGCAGGATTCATTGTCGGGCGAGTTATTGCTTTCATTAGATTATGGATCCACATTCCCTTATGTTAAAAGTAATTCTACATTTAGGGAGTTTACAAAACCAGTGAGTGACAGTAATCAAATGATCAATGATCTAGTATTTGCTAATAGTGATCAATTGCATTGGACTGTGATTCCCACAGAGATTGGTGGATGTGGCAGCGTATGGCCTTGCGGACTAAATACACTTGTTACGGAAAATGGAGGCGCTAGTTGGTCATTACATACCTCCCAAATATCCGGATTTGAGTCTTCACCTGTAAAAGGTCAATTGCAATTTGTGAAGGGCAGTCCTTGCTTGTATATGTTTCCAACGACTTTCTTCCAATATGAAGGTTATCCGAATAAACATGCAGGTACCGGAGGAAACTATAGTTATGGATCTTATGGAGAGTCTTCGCTGAACACTTCCTTTCTTTCATCTTCTGACTATGGCAAAACATGGAAATCAGAACATAAATACGGCAATAGGCGAAGGGCATTCGAGGCGGTGGATGTCGGAAATGTATGGATGACAGTCTGTAGACAAGATAATATTCATGTACCCGAGCGACGTGCAGGGACTATTGTTCGTACAACAGATAATGGCGTTACATGGGAAGAGGATTCATCAACGCTTATCATCAATGATGTTGGTGCTTTTGATGGGCGTATCATTACCTTTAGCGATCCGCGACATGGTTGGATTGCTGCAAATGATCAAGCACAAACCTATATTTTCCGATGGGTAGCTGATGAGAAGACATCAGTAAAGCCAGAAGCGGGAGAAGAGTTTGAGACCTTCCGCATCAAAATCTTTCCAAATCCTGCACAAGAAGAAACGAAAATACTTTTACCTGAAACCCGGAGCATCGCACGAGTAGAATTCTTT
>DATDEW010000178.1:0-2091 GCA_036522935.1 Kapaibacterium sp. (SeqCode) | reverse complement strand
GTCAGTACCGTCATCGGTTACTCGACGGAGGACGGAGAATATCGTGCCGATAGAAACATTCGCATCAATGTTCGATGAGCCGTCGAGCGGATCAAAGCAGAGTATGTACTTCCCTTTCGGATACTCTTCGGGAATCTTGATAATATCATCTTCCTCTTCACTTGCCATACAGCATAGATGTCCGCCGTGATCCATTGCGCGAAAGATAACACCATTGGCGAATTCATCAAGCTTTTGGACAACCTCACCCTGAATATTCGTCATATCCGTCGAGCCAAGCACGTCGACAAGCCCTGCGCGTGTTACATCACGATGGATGATCTTTATCGCAAGCGTAAGATCGCGAAGCATCGCTGAGAAATCTCCGGTCGCTCCGTTCGACGCGCGCTCCTGCTCAATAATATGGCGTTCAATCGTAATGACTTTATTCATTCGTAGTCGTGGGTAGTCTTTCGTCGTTAGTAAATGATGAATAAATACTACGATAATTCATCATTCATAGTTCATCATTCATCATTCCCCTATTTTGTGCCCGTATGCCCGAATCCACCTGCTCCACGAGAGCTATCAGCGAGGTCTTCGACCTCAACGACATTCAGCCGCTCGTACTTTGAAATAACAAGCTGAGCGATACGCTCACCTCTATCAAAGGTAACTGCCTCTTTGCCGAGATTAATGAGAATGACTTTTACCTCTCCCCGGTAATCTGCATCTATCGTACCGGGGCTATTTAAACAAGTAATACCATGCTTCGCTGCCAACCCGCTACGTGGACGAACTCCGCCTTCAAATCCTTCAGGTATTTCAATAGCTATTCCTGTAGGAACGAGTTTCCACTCTCCCGGGGAAAGCGTTACTGCTTCGGATGAACGGAGATCAAGTCCTGCCGCATGTTCGGTCGCGAATGACGGGAGTGGTATATCGGATGTATCAGGTGAGAGACGTTTGATCTGTAATTGAGACATATTATCCTATAAAATTGAGTACTTTTATTTCTGTCGGTTTTGCAACTTGTCCTTCTTGCTCTTCGCCGGCTAAGAAGAAATGCTCGGTCTTAAGGTGTTCATCAAGCGCCTCTCGGGATGTCCACTTCTCAAAGAAGGTGAACTCACCAGGTGAGTCGGCATTCTCATACAGGTCATATTCAATACAACCTTCTTCTTCTCGAGTCGGTGGAATAAGCCGTTGGAGCACATCACGGATATGCTCTTCTTTTCCGCTTTCTGCAAATATGGTAGCGACAACAGTTATCATGAATAAATTATGTATTTTTGTGAGATATGAACCGCATTGTTATGTGTATAGTGTCTTTATTACTTGAGAAAGAATGCTAATGATAAAAATCCCATTATTTGTCTCGGATTATCTATTCCATAATTTGGAAATCATCAAAAAAATGCTTATCTTCGTACCCTAGAGTTGATGTTTTTCACTTACATTACTATAATCTCTTATGAAACAATTACTATTAACAACACTTTTTGGAATCGCACTTATCGCTACCGGATGCGGTAAGAAGGAAGGCGAAGCTGCCAAAGGTACTGATTCAACAGCGACTGCGTCACCAGCCGATGCAGTTAAACGTGGCGAGTACCTAGTTACTATTGCCGGATGTAACGACTGCCATACACCGTGGAAAATGGGACCAAAAGGACCAGAACCGGATATGTCAAAGATGTTATCAGGTAGCCCAGAAGGTATGGTTTTGACCCCTGCTAAATTAGAAATGCCTTGGATGGCAGCGTTCGCGGCAACAATGACCGCAGCATCAGGACCGTGGGGAATTTCCTATAGCAAAAATCTCACACCTGACTCAACCGGACTCGGATCTTGGGATGAAGCTGCATTCAAGGTTGCTCTCCGGACAGGAATGCACAATGGAAGCGAACGTCCTATTATGCCTCCGATGCCTTGGCAGATGATCGGGAAAATGACCGATGATGATCTTCATTCGGTTTGGATGTACCTACGTTCAATTCCGTCGGTCAAGAACACACCTCCGGAATATCAGCCGCCAGTTGGCGCACCAACAGCAGCAGCCAAGCATTAGTAGTTACTTTTTTCAATCGGGCGGATTTTATCCGCCCGATT
>DATDEW010000177.1:0-2927 GCA_036522935.1 Kapaibacterium sp. (SeqCode) | reverse complement strand
ATCGGTACATCTTCCGCAATGCGTACATGTATCACCATCAAGCAATTGCTTCCATGAAAGATCTTCGATGTCCTTTGCGCCGTATTGTGTCAGCGATTCATCCTCGAAGTTGATCGGCTTCAAATAATTTTTCTTGCGAAGGTCGGAGAGGAATACATTCGGGATGCTCGTCATCACGTGCAGATGCTTCGAGTACGGCAAGTAATTCATGAAGCCAAGCACACCGATAATATGTATCCACCACATTGCCTCGTAGAATGTATGTGACGGCGGGCAATCACAGAACCAACCACTAAAAAGCGCAGCAAGTGGGCGAACTTCATACGGATAGATACCGCCCATACCAATGCGCGATGCATTTGTAAAGAGGAGTGATGTAACGATCAGAGTAATAGTATAGAGTACGAGCTGCGCATCGAGCTTTTCATGTGCATCGCCTTGCAGACGCTTTACCTTCGAGACCATTCTGCGCCACAATGCGATGATGACCGATACAATTATAAGTCCAATAAATACATCCTGCGAAGCAGTAATGACAGAATACCCGGCTCCCAAGAACGAAAGCGAAAAATGACCGAGGATGCCTTCACCGATAGACTCGATGACGGCAAAGACGAGCACGAGAAAGCCCCAGAAGATGAGCGCATGGATAGGTCCGGCGACGGGGTCGCGCATGATCTTCGACTGGCCGATAGCGATGACGAACGTGCGGCGCATACGCTCGATAGGGTTATCGAAGCGGTTCGTCCACTTACCGACACGCAGGAAATCCAGTAATCGGCGCGTATTATAAAGCACACCGCCAAAGGCGATGATAAGCACGACAAGGAAGATAATTGTCTTAACGGTCATAGGGTCTCAAAGTTTATGAGGCAAAAATACGACTATACTTTCTCGTATGCCTCAAGAAAGGTACTGCGTGGAATTCTCGATTGTGTGCAGATCATCCGAAGTGTTGGTCCCTTGATCTTTGAATGGTTAGGTAATGTGAGCGGTGTGTTCGTTCCATCGGGATTTGCTCGCATCATCGAGATATGTTCTCGCTCTCGAACTATTACAAAACCAAGCAGTTCAAGAGCCTTAATTACTCTTGCTTTTGGCGCATCATTGGGAAATTTATCAAGAGGCATTCCTATGCTTCAACCAAGAAGGCATCAAGTACCGGAGAGTCAGTTTGGAAAGCTTCATCCCCAAACGTTTCAATATGAAACTTGATGGCAGAATGTACATCTGCTAATGCTTCATCATAGGTGTCTCCTTGTCCTATGACAATACCGTTCAAGCCAAGCGGGTATGCGATAAACCCTTCGGGATGCTGCTCTACTATTATCTTATACTTTTCCATACCATTCTAAATGAATTATCCCGAATCCCGTTCCCTTACGATAACATCAATAGTACAATTATCCCAAACACTATTCTATATATACCAAATCCGACAAAGCTATGGCTGCGGACGAACTTGATGAGCCATTTCACGACGACAAGCGCAGAGATGAATGCCATGAGAAAACCGATACCGAGTGTTGTCAACATCTCGGTATTAATGAGGTCGCGGTACTTGATGAGTTCATAACCTGATGCCGCTATCATGATAGGAAAGCTCAAGAGGAAGCTAAACTCCGTCGCGGCTTCGCGGCTCATGCCTCCTGCATAGCCACCCATGATGGTTGCACCCGAACGTGATACACCCGGGATGAGCGAAAGTACTTGTGAAAGTCCAACCGTAATGGCATCCTTCATCGTCATCGAGCCGATGCTTCGTGAATGTGTTCTCTTGGCAACAGTCTTTTCAATGACTATCATTATAATGCCACCAACAATGAGGCTTATGGCTACGCTTGTCGGTGAAAAGAGATATGCCTTTATCTGTTTATGGAAAAGAAAGCCAATGATCGCCGCAGGCATGAATGCAACAGCGAGATGTGTTCGTAATAAGCCGGGTCCGGAAGTGATGTGTTTTGATGTTATAGCATGGCTAAGACGAGTCCGAAAGAGAAACCCTACCGCAAGTATAGCCCCAAGCTGAATAACTACCTCGAATAGCTCCGCCTGCTCCGCGCCAACGATACCATGAAAGTTCAGGTAGTGGTCAGTTAGAATGAGGTGCCCGGTCGAGGAAACGGGGATGAATTCCGTGAGTCCTTCAACAAGTCCGAGTATGGTAGAAATCGCCCAGAGCGGTAGATACATCAACTACTATAATATAATACTGCAAATTTACGGGTTCTACGTACCCTCATATATGAATAAGACGAAGAATCTCCGAATTCACTCTCACCCTATTTCTAAACCTTCTCCCCTAGTCCTACGTTTGTAACGGGCAAATTTTATAAGAATAGATGAATTCCTCACGTACGACGACAATTGGTATTTTTCTCATCCTTCTGGTCTTTTTCGGATGGATGATGTTCAATCAACCGGAGCCACAACCGCCAAAACCGGCTGCAAAGCAGACAACTGCTTCCGCTGACAGCGCAAAGTCGTCAACGACTCCCTCTGCTGCCACAATAGCTCCCCCTGCTGCGGTAACATCAGCAGTCATTAAAACTGATTCTGCAATTGCCGAGACATTAAAGAAGATAGAGACACCGCTTGTATCCGGTACGATCTCAAGCAAGGGCGGTACGATAAGCTCTTGGGTAATGAAGAATTACCTTACATGGGATAAGAAACCGCTCAACCTCGTCGACCAATCAGCAAACGGTAAACATGGCGATGCACAGCTTCGCTTTGTGGCTAGTGACGGGAAGACCGTTTCAACGGCGAATCTTAACTTCGCACTTGATAACGACGCACCTGTAATTCTCAAAGCAGGCGATACGACGAAGATCACTCTCAAAGCCGTCATTGACTCATCGGCATACATCGCCAAAACATTTACTCTTACGGGTGATGATTATATCGTTGGTATTGAGTATCATTTG
>DATDEW010000176.1:0-2544 GCA_036522935.1 Kapaibacterium sp. (SeqCode) | reverse complement strand
TTGAACAAGGTGCTACACTTGCATTCTTGCCGAAGACTAGCGGAATACGTCTACGAATTTCAGCAAGAGCAGAGACAGAAGCAAAAGCAAAAGGAATTATCGGCCGAGTTGAAAAAAAGATACTCGCCAAAGCAAGTCAATATATTTATGGAAGCAATAACGATACCCTTGAGGATCTGGTAGTCGGTCTTTTAAAAGAAAAGAAAAGATCGATCTCCGTTGCCGAGAGTTGTACCGGAGGGATGCTCTCGATGCGAATAACAAATGTACCCGGCTCGTCAAAAGTGTATCCCGGCAGTATTATCAGCTATGCTGATGATGTAAAGATAGACGAGTTAAATGTTTTGCCGAGCGTCGTGAAAAAGCATGGCGCTGTTAGCGAAGAGTGTGTGGTTGTAATGGCTGAAGGCGTACTAAAGAAGTTTTCTACTACCTATGCCTTAGCTATTTCCGGCACTGCCGGACCTGATGGTGGCACAAAAGCGAAGCCCGTCGGCACGGTCTGGATCGCACTTGCCGAGAAAGGGAAGCCAACGATAGCAAAGCGATACAATTTTGGGGATGGCCGCTCTATTGTTAGAGAGCGTTCTTGTGATGCTGCGCTTGAGATGCTTCGACAGAAGCTCATATAGTCTTTTTTCGCGACCGTTTCATTATTGGATTCTGTTCTACGGACGCTTTATTATACTATTCGCAACGTAACCAAATGGCATTACCAAAGCGTATTCCGCTCCGTGATTTTTTCCGCAATCCCGAACGCTCCGGGTACCAGATCTCCCCTGATGGTAATTGGATAAGTTTTCTTGCTCCTTATGAGCGACGCATGAACGTCCATATCATGCCCCGCACCGGCGGCGAGCCGAAACGAGTAACTTCAGAGACAACGCGTGATCTTGCCGGATACTTCTGGAAATCAAATGACCGTATCGTGTATCTCCGTGACATTGACGGCGACGAGAACTGGCATC
Organism: Kapaibacterium sp. (SeqCode); assembly: GCA_036522935.1. GTDB lineage: Bacteria > Bacteroidota > Ignavibacteria > Palsa-1295 > Palsa-1295 > DATDEW01. The sequence continues at coordinate 1,576 of DATDEW010000176.1, read as the reverse complement.
TGTATTCGGTTGACCGCAACGGCGAGAACCTCATTGATATGACTCCCTTCGATGGTGTTACCGTTGATATCGTTGATGATCTTGAAGACCATCGCAGCGATATGCTTATCTCGATGAATAAGCGCAACAAAGAAATTTTTGATGTGTATCGAATGAATGTGTTTACCGGCGAAATGAAGATGGTCGCCGAGAATCCCGGAAATATTACCGGGTGGAATACCGATCATGACGGAAATATCCGTGTCGCTACTACCACCGATGGTGTCAGCTCGACGCTTTTATATCGCGAGACGGAGCAGGACGAGTTCAAACCGGTCATCACGACAAACTTCAAGGAATCTGTTTCCCCGCTTTTCTTTACGTTCGATAATAAGCATCTTTACTGTTCAAGTAACTTAGGACGCGATAAGGCAGCGATCGTCAGGTTCGATATTGCTACGGGCAAAGAACTTGAAGAGCTGTTCCTTCATCCGGATGTAGATGCTGCGAACCTCTCCTATTCACATAAGCGCAAGGTCCTGACAGCTATCAGCTTCGTGACGTGGAAACGTGAAAGAGTTTTTCTTGATGAAGAGATGGAGATCATGTTCGAGAAGCTGCACTTTAAACTTCCCGGATATGAGATAAATATCAATTCATACAATAAGAACGAAGATATGTTCATCTTGCGAACATATAGCGATCGCTCGCTAGGCTCGTTCTATCTGTATGAGTCGGAAACGGATACTCTTACAAAACTCACCGATATAAGCCCGTGGCTTGATGAGACAGACCTCGCAGAGATGAAGCCCATCAGCTTTGTAAGCCGTGACGGATTTACCATTCATGGCTATCTTACTCTTCCAAAAGGAAAAGACCCGAAGAATCTTCCTGTGGTTGTCAATCCGCATGGCGGTCCGTGGCATCGTGATGTGTGGGGATATAATCCTGAAGTGCAGCTCTTCGCAAATCGCGGCTATGCTGTACTCCAGATGAACTTCCGCGGCTCAACGGGCTATGGCAGACACTTCTGGGAATCGTCATTCAAGCAGTGGGGAAAGACAATGCAGAATGATGTCAGTGATGGCGTAAAGTGGCTCATCGATCATGGCATTGCAGATGCAAAACGTGTCGCAATTTATGGCGGCAGCTATGGCGGCTACTGCACACTTGCGGGCATGACGTTCACACCCGAACTCTATGCATGCGGTGTTGATTATGTCGGTGTATCAAATCTCTTTACATTCCTTAATACGATACCACCATACTGGAAGCCATTCCTTGAGATGATGCAGGAAATGGTCGGACATCCCGAACGTGATAAAGAACTTCTCACGGCAGCTTCTCCCGTATTCCACGTAGATCAGATAACAGCTCCGCTCTTTGTTATTCAAGGCGCGAAAGATCCGCGTGTGAATATCGATGAATCGAACCAGATCGTCGCGGCACTCAAGAACCGTGGTATCGAAGTCCCGTATCTTGTCAAAGAGAACGAGGGACACGGCTTCCATAACGAAGAGAACAAGTTCGAGGTCTATGAAGAGATGGAGAAGTTCTTAGAGAAGCACTTGAATTAAGGGTTCATAAACGATTCATA
>DATDEW010000175.1:0-6757 GCA_036522935.1 Kapaibacterium sp. (SeqCode) | reverse complement strand
CTCAATACCCAAAAATGCAGGAATAATAAATCCGTCGAGATTCTGCTGTGCAACATGCACAGTACCTGTCATTGTCTGATGTCGAGTAAAAGTGAATATCTTTTTCAACATAGACTTCGAATATCGCATTTTCCAAAGCTTCACATCACGAGCAAGGATCATTGCAAGGATAGAGCTCGCACTACCGGCTATAATGGTAATGTGAACTACATCCAATGCACTATGTAATAAACCCATTATAGAAAATATGATAATAACAATACTTGCGCCACCATAGTTAACCATCTCAACAAAGAACAACTCCCTTGTATGAAATCGCATCTGAAATACCTTTGCAAAAAGTACTCTCGGTATCGTCACTACGACAAGCATAACAAGATATGGCATGAGAGATGGAAGTGCTGTGCTGTTGAGGAGTCGCCCGATAGGCTCTGATGCTAATGTGAGAAGTCCTATTGAAAAGAATAAAAAGCCAAAGAAAAGGATAGACGATGCAGAAAGTAATTCATGGAGATCGTTATCAACATCAACACCAAACTTCACTATAGCCTGCAAGGCAAAGTTATCGCTGAACGTGAAGATCATGGTGAATATCTGTTGAAAGAGAGCAAGTTCGCCATACTGCTCTTTTACAAGTGATTTAATAACAAGCACAGTGACAACGCCATAGATCGCAGGCATTAGCTTCGAAGCAAATCCCCACGCTCCCTTGCCGATATGTTCGCTGAATTTCACGCTTGTTATACTGCTCCAAGAAGATGTTTGGCACGTTCTGCAATATCAAACTTACGGACATATTCACTTGCTCGTTTCCTTGTTTCAATAGGTGCAGTAAATGTTGCCCTGATTGCATCACATACCTCCTCGATACTCGCTCTTGAAACAATGTGCCCTGTCCCTCCGGTTACCTCTTCAAGAGATGGTACTTGTGAGACGACAGGGATACATCCGCAACTCATTGCTTCTGCTGTTGCAACTCCGAACGACTCATCCATTGAGAGCTGACAATACGCAGATGCAGTATGATACTTTTCCAATAGGGATGCAAACTCAACAGGACCTTCTACGATCGTCATATTAGACAGATCTTTCGCTTCTAATCGAGCATGCTCAAGCGCTGGACCTCTGATCCCTATCAGCTCGAAAATAGTATCGGGCATATGAGCCGCTGCTTTGATGAATACATCAATACCCTTGAGCCGATAATCAAGAACCGTATCAAGTTGGGTAACAGTTAATGCGATATTCTTTCGCTGACCACTACCAAAAAGAAAGCGAGATGTATCAACGGCATTGTAAATAACCGTAGCAGGTGCATGATCGGGTACACTACCTTTTAACATTGTTAGTGCATAGTTACTAACCGGAAATACATGATCCACGGAGCGAAATGTGTTTCTCACCATAAACCATCTTCCCTTTCGTGTTCTCGCACCACTTTTTACTTCTGGAATGTATGCCACATCAAAGCCACCTGCAACAACGAAGACCTTCTTTCCGAAAAGCTTTGCTATAAGAGTCGGGATATATGTGTAATAATCTGCAAACCAGAAGAAGAGCGAGTCAGTACGAAATACAGATGCGATGATCTTTAAATGAAGCTTAATGAGGTTAAATACGGCACTACCACCCCTTCCCATAGCGGAGTCAACGACAGTTAATTCATGCTCACGAGAGAGAATATGAATATCGTTCTGGACAAAACGCGAAATTGCGGGTCCGACGAATGTTATTTTCATCTATCGAGATGCTTTCGGTTAGTTTATTTCACCGAGCATCATCACATCACCGATAGGATAGAACGTAAAACTTGTCATCTTCTTTGTTTTTCCGTTCGTCCGTGAGATCTGGTAAAGAAGTTTTTGGCCGGCGGGATTATCTTTATCTTTGAAAACAGCGAAGTATTCTTTGACCATATCGGGAAGCTCGGTAAAGAGAGCCTTTAATCGCGCTACCATTCCGTTCGCGCGAGCTGCTTCTTCGGGGTCTTGCATATTGACTGCTCTCGCCCAACGTCCCTCTTTCGCAAGCCCGCCGCTATGTGCGATCAGAGCCGTTGCGCTATCTATCTGGTCGGCAAGCGCATAGGTCTTGAGCTGTACTACCTTATTATAGACCTCATCTGAAAGTGAGTCACGGACGGTGGCACGAAGCATAACGATGTCTTCGCGAGGCATTTTCCCGATACCACCTTGTGCGTATGTATTCGCAGCACATACTACTATCAATAGAGCAAGCAAAAGATAAATTTTCATGGCCGTCTCTTTATAAAGAATTCAAAAAAGCAATAAGCGCGTCTCTATCCTGTTTGGACATCTTTACGAATAGGTTCTTCGATGAATCTGCTTCGCCACCATGCCAAAGTATAGCTTCAACAAGATTCCGGGCTCTTCCGTCATGTAAAAAATATAATGATCCATTTACCGTTTCGGTTAAGCCAATTCCCCAAAGTGGTGGTGTGCGCCACTCTCTGCCTGTAGCGAGATACTCTGTTCGATTGTCAGCAAGTTCATCCCCCATATCATGCAAAAGCATGTCTGTATACGGATAGACCTTTTGATCATTAAGTTGATCAATATCATCACTTGTACCTGTAGTGTACGACTCAACATGACACTTGATACACTCCGCATCGGTAAAAAGCTTTTGCCCGCGACGAACAATATCAGTGTTCATATTACGTCGCTTTGGTACTCCGGTAGTTTTAAGATATACTGTAAGTGGATAGAGCGTTTGTCCGGAGTTAGCTTCCGGGTCATCAAGCAGCTCCCCTACCCCTTGAATCTGATCTTTACAGTTTTCAAAATTATATGGGTGCGTACCAATAGTTACTCCCATACCTTGTTGAAAATCAAATGCCGATTGTTCATTGACCGTAGCAATATCTGCCTTCCACCCGAAACGCCCTATCGAAGAAGAGAATGTCAGATAATTATGGACATAGTTTGCACGACCGGAAATGCCATCGCCATCCGCATCATTCTCATCAACATTTGCCTGTATGTCACTTTCTTTGATCGCTTCAAGCAAACCAAGTCCGACAAGTGGCTGAGCAATACGAGCAGACGTATACATCGATGAAGGAAGTGATGAATATGCATTCGTTATCGAATACTTGGGCTTGCGGAGAGTATAGCTTCCTCCATCATCAAACGCACCGCTCATAGTTATGTACGTAACCGTAATATTCCCCTCATTGCGAATACTACCAGTGGCACGAGGATGAAGAACAACTCCAAAGTTTGGCACAGGAAGCGGGCCATTCGTTGATGTCGCCCCGGGTATACTGATGCGAAGCATCATACTTTCAGGTGCCTCACTTCCATTTATCGGCTTACCCCTACCACCGGAGATGTGACATGAGTTACATGATGAGTGAGCATAAAGTGGACCAAGTCCGAAGGATAATGTTGCCGGTGGTGCAACAAAACTTTCACGGAATACCGTACGTCCAGCTAGATGGAGTGTGTAATCTAATCCTGTCAGGTTCGGTGCACGTTCCGAAAATGCCTCTCCTCCGGCATTATCGATCGTAAGTCCACCACCCATTTCTGCAAAATCTGACAAGTTCTCTTCGTGCAGTTCACCGTAATCTATAATAGTTGGGTCTTCACTGCATCCGGCAATGAACAAAACGAACACGACAAGCGATACTGACAATAAAACCGAAATATGCTTAAGTAACGACAATTTCATTCGTCTGTTGGTTATTGCAGTACGAGTGGTCGTACCTGTGTCTCTAATATGGTTTTCAAAGCGCGAACTGCATTGCGTGCATTCTCAACATCATTTGGTTTTGCGGATAATGAAGTCGCAAAGTTCGGGGTAAGCACAGAGATCGCATTCTCAGCATTTGAAATTTTATTAAATACTTCTGTATCAAGAGTAATGCCACTTCGTGCGAAAACAAGACCCGACATGCCATATGAGTTTGGCTCTTTGCCTCCTTGATACATATACTTGAGACCAAGTATGTTCGAGTAGTAATCATTGGTTGAGTTCGAGCTAAATCGTGACTCCTCAAGTGTGTCTGCATTCATATCAAGTGGTTTGCCGATCTTACGCTCGGCGAGGTCATTACAAATGAATATCATCGCATCAATAAGATCACGCATTGCATCTTTATCTGTTGCATATGCCCCGCCGCTTTGACCAGGGTTTGTTATCTGTCCTACATAATTCTCACGGACAGGGTCCCATGAATACCGAAGAGACTGCGTAAGCCGCTCCATCTCGTGGGCTACAGCAGCGATATAATCGCGCTCCTTCCCTGTAAAATCCGAGGCTTTCTTATTGCCGTCAATACCAAAGAGCAAATACTCAAGGGCATGAAAACCTTTCAGTGAGCCGCTAAAGCCAACAATGAGATCTTGGTTGATCAGTGGGTAGGTAGCAAGTACCTGTTCAACATCTGCAACTACTACCGGAAATGAATCTATAAGTGCAGATAAATTACTATTGCGGGCAGGTCCTAAAAACATCGCTTGGCTTTCAGACCACCACTCATGCGCTGTTCGCCATGCGATACGGGCAGAGTCAAGAGCAACTGCATCACGGTCTGATAAAAACTTTCCTATATAGTAATTGAGTGAAGAGACCTTTATATCCACTTCAAATATCAGTGGTAGAATGACATTGTTTGCTATGTTGTCATTGACCTGTTGTGTTTCGGCTGGTGTCCACGGAACATAAGGGGCATTCTCGGGTGTACAGCCGAGAAAATATAGTAAAAATACAGAAGGAATCGTTAACCGTAATAACTTCATGTTCATATGATCGTTCTCTCTATAAGAAAAACACGAGGAACACTACAATGTTTCCATTCATAAATGAACAAAAGGTGGGCAGCAATGCCCACCTTTTGCGGAAAGGAATTCTATCTTAGTTATTGTAAAGGACAACTTTAACTCTATCTTCGAATATCCTGTGGAGTTGCTCTCCGGAAGTGCGAGCTGCACTAGCATCCGCGCTTTTTATGCTAACGTGATTATTGAGATCAACCCGAATCTTACCATAATTGGTGAGACATTCGGTGATCTTTGTCTTTACACTGTCATCAAGGTCTGCTTTCTTATTTCTCATAAGTTTTGAGATTCCGTTATCGGTAGATACCCCATAAACACCTGTATAGACTGCTTGAATACCTAAAAGGATATTATAGAAGTCATCTCCAGAAGAATTGCTGAAGTAGGACTCAAGTCGACGTGGATCTTGTGCATCAAGTGGCCCACCAAGATATTCCTTGCCGACCTCTTCGCTAATACGTGTAAGTCTATCAACAACCTGCTGTACACCTGCTAACTCAGTTACATATACACTCTCTGATGTACCTGCTTTGGTGAGATTCTTTACATAATTACCACCCTCCGGCGACCACTCGTTATTTACCCATTCTGCAAGTAACTTGTGGTCAACTGCAAGTGCTTCAAGATATTCAAGCTCTCGTGGCAAAAATGAACCCGGCAGTCTTGGGGTTTCCGCATCTTGCCCCCAAAGCAAGTATTCCATACCATGATACCCTTTCGCTTCATACGGACGAGCATCAACAAATGCCTGATTGATAACCTCTGTTCCGGATGTGATCGCATTAATTGCATTTATATCTGTAGGCCAAAAATCAAGTTTCTTCTTCACATCCCCTTGCTTTACAGGTCCGAACTCATGAGCTTCGCCGAACTCAAAAGGTATACGTGAATTCTTCCAGGCTTGTCGCGCTGCATCGAGAGTTGTCTGTGTCTGCGAGGCACGGAGTGCCTGCACAGCTGTTATAAGCGGGTCTGAATCATCATCAAGATCTTGATAGATTTCAAGGATGATGTTGTTACCTATATTGGTCAGAACTTTGATCTCATCGGACTCGGTTGGTTCTTCGGTGCTATCACAGCCGATAGTTGAAAATGTAAGAATAGCTCCGATAAAAAGAAGTGATACGAACTGTTTCATATTTCTGTGTTAAGTTAAATTGTCATTAAGAACATGACTCCACAGTTTTAAACGTTTTAGAATGCCTCGGGTTACAAAAAACGTCCGTATTTTTGAAGCTATGCAAACACCTCTTTCCAAACAACTTGGCATCCGCTACCCGATCATTCAAGCAGGAATGGTCTGGACAAGCGGCTGGAAACTCGCTGTCGCCTCTGCCAGAGCGGGATGTCTTGGGCTTATTGGCGCTGGTTCGATGAAACCTGAGCTTCTTCGCGAGCATATCCAGAAAGCCAAAGCTACCGAGGTTGGGCACCTTGTCGGTGTGAATATTCCTCTGATTCGTGGAGATGTTGACGAGCTTGTCCGAGCAACCATCGAAGAAGGAATAAAAATAGTCTTTACAAGCGCAGGCACTCCGAAAGCTCATGCTACAAAGTTCAAAGATGCAGGATGTTTTCTGGTGCATGTGGTCGCAAGCGTAAAACATGCTCTCAAGGCCGAAGAAGCTGGATGTGATGCTGTCGTAGCCGAAGGATTTGAAGCTGGCGGGCACAATGGAATTGATGAAATAACAACACTATGCCTTGTGCCGCAGGTTGTTGATGCAGTAAAAATACCTGTGATCGCTGCGGGTGGAATTGCAGATGGAAGACAGATCCATGCTGCTCTGGCTCTCGGAGCCCAGGCAGTCCAAATAGGCACACGTTTCGCCGCAACGATTGAATCAAGTTCACACGAGAATTACAAACAAGCGGTAGTATCAGCCATTGATACCGATACCGTGCTCACGTTAAAAAAAGTTGCTCCTGTTCGTTTATGGAAAAACCCTTTC
>DATDEW010000174.1:0-7086 GCA_036522935.1 Kapaibacterium sp. (SeqCode) | reverse complement strand
TAGACTGCACGTCCGCCGGTAGGTCTCCTGACAACATCAATGCCGTTCATGCGAACAACATCCATATCGATCTCATCATCTTTCTGCTGATAGCCGAGCGAGATAGCGTATGGCTTCCATGAATAGAGCCGAAGGATGGGGGAGAAATCCGGATTCTCGCGTGCCTCAAGCACGAGCTCTTCGTCGCGGCGCATGTGGTAAGCGCCGTCACGGTCAAATTCGGTTTGGATGTGGAAAGTTTGTAACAAAGTATCGGGAGAACGTTAGAGATATAGTGTAAGTTTTGAGTATTCACAAATTACAATATCCTGAAACTCCTCGACCGGTATATCATTCGTGCATTCCTAGCGGCGACATTGGCGTCGCTGGCCGCATTTGTCGTTGTCTTCATTGCCATTGACATGATGGAGAAGCTCGATAAGTTCATTGACCGCAAAGTGCCGTGGGATGTTGTTGCCGAGTACTATCTCAACTTCCTTCCGCAAATGATCTCGTTGATACTGCCGATCGGTCTTTTGCTTGGCAGTCTTTTCGCAACCGGAAAACTTTCGCAGAACTCGGAGATCATTGCGATACGCTCCGGGGGTATGTCACTTTATCGTTTTATGCTGCCGTATGTTATTATTGCACTCCTGGCAAGCGGGGCAGCAATGTATATGAATGGCTGGCTTGCGCCGCAGGCAAATACAAAGATGCTTTCTATAAAGAGAGAGTACCTCAAGGAAAGCATCTCCCAAAATGTACAGATGAATATGCACATGCAAAATGCGCCGGGCGAGTTTCTTGTCGTTGGTAATTTTAATATCTCGCAAGGCAAGGCAGAGCGGATCGGGTTGTATCAATTCGATCCAAGTGACAGGGCTAGGCTCATACGAAGAGTTGATGCAAAACAAATGTCGTGGGATACTCTAAAGAAAATGTGGCGGCTATCGGGTGCTGTCGAACGGATCTTCGGTAAGGATTCCACACAAGAGATATACAATACGCTTGACGAAAAGCAGTCGCTTATCAAACTGGCGTTCACACCTAAAGACCTTCGCGACCGGCAGCTCTCGACCAATGAGACAAGCGAGATCACAGTCCCCGATCTTGAGCGGCGTATTGAACTTGCCAGATCGGCAGGGAAGGATGTTGCCCGTGACGAAGTTGACTACTATGCGAAGTTCTCAATGGCATTTAGTGCGCTTATCGTAGTGCTTTTTGGTGTGCCGTTCGCATCGCAAAAAAAGCGTGGCGGGCTTGCTGTGCAATTCTCTGTTGCACTTGGGATTGCCTTTATCTATCTTGCATTCACGAAAATATCTTTTACCTTTGGTTATTCGGGGGAGATGCCGCCTGTTGTGACAGCGTGGCTTGCAAACGGACTGTTTATTATAATTGCTATTATCGTTATGCTTAAGGTGCAGAAATAACAATCCATTTTGTTTTATATGTGCTGCCTGTAATATTTGATTTGTAGCCGGCTGTATTGACCAACTCTCAGTAATCATTGTCGGCAATAGAATACTCTTCTGCTAGGCACTGGTTGTAACTTTCTTCGTCAAAAAGTGTTGTTTTTTCAGTTCAAACTTCTCCTTTTTTCTTTATTTGAGTTAATAGTATGAAATTACGTCTTTTACTAATAATGCTTGCTGTAGTTGTGACAGCAGGCAAGTCGGTCGCTCAGAATACTTCTGATAGTACGATCATTGCCTTTGTAACTGCTGACCCGAGTGGTAATAGCTGGGATGCACGCACAAAGATCATGAGCTACCAACAATTTGCAGCGGGATCAAAAGCTGTTATTGAAAGCACTCCTGCCGGCCCAAATGCTGTAAAGCTTTCTCACATGGCAGCACTCGCCGTATCAAGTGACGGCAAATGGATGCTCATCGGGGGTAAATTGAACTTTACAAATATTAACAACAATACAAAAGATAGTATTCAGGGGTTCTTCCGCATCAGTCTTCCGTTCAAGTGGAATGATACGCTTGTCTCAAATCGTAAGCGTATCCGTGGTGTGCAAGTATTACAGGAATGCTTCGTTAATGGTATCAACCCATATCCGCTCGGTGTTATCAACTCGTCGGGAACAGATTGGTATGCAACATTCCATAAGCTAAACGGTAGTCCTTTCCGTATGTATCATGGTAAGATGGACGGGTCAGGCATCGTAGACTCTGTCGATCTTGTTGGTGATGCAAATCCTGTCAGCGGATATCAGATGACAAATATGGATGTTTCTCCCGATGGTCAATGGGTTGTTGTTGGGGTCATGGATAATCTCGCTGGTGACTTTGACCAAAAGCGTATGAAGATCCATCGTTGGCGCCCATTCGAGCCGGATCATCTGACATGGCTCCAGTCTTCTGATGTATCAGGAACATTAACTACTATTGCTGCCGGTATTCAGGATATTGATTCTGCCTTTGGTTGTTTATTGCGTATCACTACTGACCCAACTGTCAATCCGCCTGAGGCACAGATAGCATTCTCCAACAATAAGAATGGTGATTTTGAGATGTATAAGTTCCGGTACCAAGTGACAGGTAATCTTGGTCTTAGTCCATCAGGAAATAACATCCCTATGACCTGTATACCTGACTCTGTTAATTTCTTCTGTGGTCTCAATGATAAAGGAGCAGGCAGTGCTTTGGATGATAGAGAGGTACTCGAGTATGCTCGTCGCGAGAATAACGGTGGTGACATAATGTACACACCCGACGGAAAGTCTGTTATCTTTATTGTCCATGATGACGGTGACCGTGCACAGACCGCAAAGAAGACTGGCCTTTGGATGTACACATTCGGTGAGTCACAGGCAACGTTCCTCTATAACGATCCGCTCAAGAAAGAGCGTCAACCAATCTATTTTGGCAAAAAGGCGTATGTTGAACCACCACCACCACCAAGCGGCACGATCGTTATTACCCCAACAGAATTGAATTTTGATACGACTGAAGTAGGTACTTCAAAATTATTGACAGTAACAGTATCAAATCCCTCAGACTACTCGGTCTATATTAAAAGTGTTGAGCCATCAGGATCTGATGACTACATGATAGTCGGCGCAGTCCCGCTCTTTATTGTGCCGGATTCGTTGAAGGGGAAATCAAGCGTCGTATTTACGATCAAGTTCTCACCGATAACAGAAGGACATTTGTCGGCATCGGTGAAGATAAATTACAAGGATAGCTCAAAGATCGTGATCTTCCATGGTACAGGATATAAGAAACCATCAGGTGGAGTAGTCGATAACCCGACGAAGTTCTCGCTTACGATAAGCCCGAACCCATTCCGCAGTTCTACTCATGTCTCTATTTCTTCACCTGAAGAGATCGGGTACAATGTGAAGCTCACTGATGCTCTCGGCAGAAATATCGCAATTGATCCGCTACCGTATAGCTACTTCCGCGCAGGAGCAGCAGATTATGATATCAATGCAGAGGCACTCGGACTTTCGGCAGGTACATACTACTTGACGATCTCCGGCGGAGGCGAAACCGTTACTCGCCAGTTGATCTTGACAAAGTAATAACTATCTAAGTAAGATAGGTAAAAGGGTCAGGCAATGCCTGACCCTTTTTCTTTGCCTAAACCGAACCCTCTATTTTGTATGTTTGTAGTATCAGATACTCGTCAAAAAGCATAAATTATGAAGCAAATCTCGAAGATCGCCTTCCTTATATATACAATGTTTGTCCTCACGACTACTGCGCTTGCACAGTTGGAGCCGAACGACTTCTTACCATCGGATCCGGATGTCATTATCGGGTCTCTTCCGAATGGATTGAAGTACTACATCAAAGCGAACAAAAAACCCGAAAAGCGCGCTGAACTTCGCCTTGCCGTAAAAGTTGGTTCTATCATGGAAGATGATGACCAACAGGGGCTTGCACACTTCCTGGAGCACATGTGCTTTAATGGTACCAAACGCTTCCCGAAGCAGGACCTCGTGAACTTCCTTGAATCCACAGGTATCCGTTTTGGCGCTCACTTAAATGCCTACACAAGTTTTGATGAGACTGTTTACATGCTACAGGTGCCAACAGATAAAGAAGGTATTCTCGGTAAAGGACTTGATGTCCTCGAAGACTGGGCAGGCTCTGTCTCTTTTGATAATGCAGAAATTGATAAAGAGCGTGGTGTAGTTGTTGAGGAATGGCGTCTTGGTAGAGGAGCATACGAGAGAGTATCGAATAAACTTCTCCCGTCAGTTCTCTTTAACTCTCGCTATGCAGATCGTCTGCCTATCGGTAAGAAGGAAGTGCTTGATACATTCCACTATGAAACGGTAAAGAAATTCTATCAGGATTGGTATCGCCCTGATCTGATGTCAGTAATGGCAGTTGGTGATTTCGATGTGAAGCAGGTCGAGGAAATGATCAAGACCCGCTTTAGCAGACTTGTAAATCCGACCCCCGAGCGTAATCGCACCGAATACACCATCCCCGGACATACGGAAGCTATTTATGCGCTTGCAAGTGATAAAGAACTTCCGATCGCCAATGTAGATGTTTACTACAAGTATGATAACAAAGAAGAAAGAACGGTAGGTGATTATCGGATGCGTCTTGTAGGCAATCTCTATGATGCAATGCTTAACAATCGTTTCCAGGAGGCAACACTGAAGCCCGATGCTCCTTATGCTCAGGCATACGGGTATGATGAGAGCTTTATGGGAGGCAAACGTGCATTTACCGTTAGTGTTGCGCCAAAGAATGAATCACTTTCAAAAGGATATGAAGCTGCATTGCAAGAGGTGATGCGTATTCGTCAGCATGGCTTCACTTCAAGCGAGCTTGAACGTGAGAAGAAGAACATGATGACTGCCATCGAGCGTCAGTACAACGAACGAACCAAGACAGAGTCGCGCGGCATCATCGGAGAGTATGTTCGCAATTTCATTGATAAAGAGCCGATGCCCGGTATTGCCTATGAGTATGAGTTGTACAAAAAGTATTTGCCGCTTATCTCACTCTCAGAAGCGAATTCACTAACGGATATCCGTATGGGACCTGCATCTAGCCGTGTTGTTACGCTTGCCGGTCCGGATAAGGAAAGTATTCGTATCCCGAGTGAGCAAGAGCTTCGCACTATATATGCTCGCGTCGAGAATTCTTCGCTTACAGCGTACGATGACAAGATATCGGACATGCCGCTTCTTGCTGCAAAACCGAAACCCGGAAAAGTAACAGCGACGAAAGTTCGTAAGTCGATCGGTGTTACCGAATGGACACTTTCGAATGGTATCAAAGTTATCCTGAAGCCGACGGATTTCAAGAACGACGAGGTATTATTCTCGGCATCAAGCCCGGGCGGTTCGTCACTTGCAAGTGATGATAATTATCTCTCAGCTGATATGTGTACTCAGATAATGCAAATGGGCGGAGTCGGTAACTTCGATATGACGGCATTGCAGAAGTATCTTGCAGGCAAACGTGTCACTGTTTCGCCGACGATCAGTTCATTGCAGGAAGGTTTTTCCGGTAATGCAGCTCCGAAAGATATCGAGACAGCATTCCAACTTATCTATGCCTACTCAACTGCTCCGCGCAAAGATTCTTCTGCCTTCGGCAGCCTCGTTAATCGCATGAAAACAGTTCTTGAAAACAAGAACTTGTCGCCGGAATCTGCTTTCCAGGATACGTTCAGCGTAACGATGGCAAGCTATCACTATCGTGCCCGTCCATATACAACAGAGTTGCTCAAAGAAGTAAATCTTGATAAGGCGTATGCATTCTATCTCGATCGTTTTAGTGATATGGGTGACTTCACATTCTACTTCGTCGGTAATTTTGATCTTAAGGAAATGAAGACGCTTGTCGAGACATACATCGCATCACTTCCATCAAAAAAACGGAAAGAATCGTGGAGAGATATCGGCATTACTCCGCCTGTAGGGTTTGTCGAGAAATCTGTCAAGAAGGGCATCGAGCCAAAGTCAAGCGTTCGTATGGCACAGACAGGTGATTTCGTCTGGAGCGGTGAGAATCGTTTCTATCTGAACTCAATGGCGGAAGTCCTCTCGATAAAACTCCGCGAAACACTTCGCGAAGAAAAAGGCGGCGTTTACGGTGTTGGTTGCCGCGCAACGCCGACACACTTCCCGAAACAGATGTATACATTATCGGTCGGCTTCGGCTGTGCGCCAGATAGAGTCGATGAACTTGTACAGGAAGTATACAAGAAGCTTGACACAATGGTCATGAAAGCTCCGGAAGATACATATGTCAACAAGGTCAAAGAAATGGCAAAGCGTGAGAACGAGACGAACCTCAAAGAGAACCGCTACTGGCTCTCATCGCTTTCATCTGCATACGTCAACGGCGAAGACCCCGAAGGTATCATCAAACGCGATAAACTCATCGAGACCCTAACAGCACAGAAGGTCTGGGAAGCCGGAAAGAAATACTGCGTCAAAGGGAATATGGTGAAGGTTGTGCTGTATCCGGAGAAGTAGGGAGAGTTTGTTGAGTTATAGAGTTTAGAGGGTAAGAGGGATATGAGTTTTCAGCGATTTGAAGATATTGTTGCTTGGCAAAAAGCAAGAGTATTATCGTTTGATATTTATGGGCTCGTTTCTAAGCCCAAGTTCTCACGTGATTTTTCTCTTAAGGATCAAATAGTCAGAGCAGGAAATTCTATTGTCCTTAATATAGCAGAAGGGTTTGCTCGAAGAACAAACAAGGAGTTTTCTAGCTTTCTCTTTAACAGCCATGGCTCTGCTGCCGAAGTGCAAGCAGCGCTGTATATAGCAAAAGATCAACTCTATATTACAGAAGAAGAATTTCAAAAAGTATATGATCAAGCAGATGAAGTCTCAAAGATCATTTCGGGCTTGATCAAATTCCTGCGGAAAGACCTATAATCTACCATCTCCATCACTCTATTAACGCTACAAACTCTATGAACTCAATAAACTCACCCCTATCCTAAAACGTATCTCCGTCATCCCATCCTTTTCTTTACACACGAGAAACGTCAGGTCTGCTTGTTGGAAAACTCCGGTCAGGTAGCGGGATTGTTTTGCTTCGTGGTAGGTGGCTGTCTTGTAGCTGAGTAAGTAATTCATCACTGCAACAGATATCGCTTGCGGTATCGGCG
>DATDEW010000173.1:0-5145 GCA_036522935.1 Kapaibacterium sp. (SeqCode) | reverse complement strand
AAGGAGTGCAACATCAATGACGGTAATATCAGGTCGTACTTTCTCGACGAACTGATAATAAAACGACCCGCTCACCCAGAAATCCCATGCGCTCGATATGACTATCGCATCCTTCGGCAAGTTCTGCAGCATGTTCGTTGTGAAGTCATCGACCATATGGTTGCCGGATTCATCGTTGTTCTGATAAAGGTTGAGCATTTGAAACCCTCCGCAGAGCGGAGCAAACCAGATAAGTATATATGCGACGCTGAAGATTTTTTTTGTAAATTTCGAATCAAGGACCGCCCGTAATGTTAATCCCGATGTTCCAAAAATGGCAAATGCAATATATGCGAGGATGAAGTATGAATCAATATCATGAATATCATAGTTGATCCCGTAGAAAATACAACCAAAAAACAGTAGGGATGTGAACACAAGTATATTTACACGTTGTATTGAACGCATTGTAAATAAATGAATACAGCCGAGAACGGCAAATATCACAATAAACCAAGAGAATTCACTCGGCAACCCGCTCCAAAACTCTCCGAACTGCTTACCGGCATTCTGTCCTGTAAACATCCACACTTTATATTGCCCGCCTGTTACATGCTTCATGAAGCTGTCGAAGTTCGACGGGTCCCCCCAATTCATGAGCGGATTGCTGCTTGCATTGATATATAAATACGAATAGGGTAGTAAGCCGAGAACGAAAGGAAGTACAAGTTTTCCGATGCGCTTCCATGACTCGCCACTAAATCCGAACCTCGCAAAAAATGCATAGAGACATGCAGGAGCGAGGAGAACAGTTGTTAAGTGATTGCTAAATGACAACCCAAGCGTAAGCGCAAAGAGGAAGCCGTCGCGTTTACTATCAGTGCGGAGCATTCGCAAGAAGAACGTGAGGATGACGGGCAGGAAGAACTGATGCAGAGGATAGACTTCAATGCTCGTTGCATTCGCCCACCATGTCTCGCTGAATGCAATGATGATACCCGTGAAAATCCCTGCCGCAGTTGCCTGTTGCGCTTTTGTCTCGTTCGTGGTCAGTTCGACCGGTTTCTCTTCTTTTTTCTTGCCCTTTGTCTCAACTTTTACTTTTGACTTTGCGACGAGCCAATACAAGTGTATCTCATGCACAAGATAGACACATGCTGCCGCGCCCATTGCGGCAAAGAATGCCGACATAATGTTTAACCGTCCGATGACTGTCGCCGCTATTGGCAGAATCGAGAAGAGATGCCCGATAAGTGTAAAGAGTGGGTAGCCCGTCGGATGTGCAATGCCGAGGGTCGAGGCAGTCGTAGCAAGCTCGCCTGCATCAATAAAGCCAAGCCCCGGCGCAAGCGTCATCATATAAACGATGAAGCTCACAAGAAAGACGAAGACAGCGCCAAAAAGCGGACGAGAGAGAAAGCGAAGCATCATTTATTTATCGGTGATAGATTTCTTACGGCTGATACAAATTAAACACGTTACCGAACGGGTCTTGCATGTAACAAGGTTTCCCTTTGCCACCCCAGCGGATAACTGTACAACCTTTTGCTTCGAGGTCAGCACGAGCTGCATCAAGATCGTCAACATTGAACTCGAAGATGGTCTTGTGTTCGGGGGCTTTGTCGAAGTACAGGAGACGGTCGCCTGATTTGAGTTCGATGGAATCACCCTCTCTCATCGAGAACTCCATCCCGAACGTATCCTGATAGAACTTTACCGCGGCTTCGCTATCAGGTGTTTCAATGCAGATGCAATGGCTGAGTGAGTAGTTCATAGTCGTTAGTCTTTAGTCGTTAGTTATACAAAAATACAACATCTTTTCTAACGACTAACGACTACGAACTAACGACTACCCCAGTGCTTTCACCGCCAGGTATGCCTGCATGGCGATTCCAGTACGCAATGCTTCTTCATCGATCGTAAAATGATCGTTGTGGATGTCGGCAGTGATGCCCATCTTTTCGTTGCGGATACCGAGACGGTAGAATGTGCCGGGGACTTTCTCAAGATAATACGCAAAATCTTCAGCAGCCATAAGCCGCTCTGCCTTGAAGACATGAGAAGAGCCGAATAGCTCCCGCGCTGTTTCTTCGGCGAAGACCGTTTGCTGGAGGTGATTGTTGAGAACAGGGTACCCTTTATCGATAAGTATGTCGCATGTCGCACCGTTCGCTGCACAAATACCTTCGACGATCTCTACAATTCGTCTATGAGCATACTCGCGCCACTCTTTTGTCATTGCTCGAACTGTACCGATGAGCTTTACTTCTTCGGGAATAATGTTCGGCGCAAATCCGCCATGAATTGAACCGATAGTAATAACACCTTGCGAGAACGGATCAAGATTACGTGAGACGAGAGTTTGCAGAGCAGTGATGACCTGTGCACTCGTTACGATAGGGTCAACGGCATGCTGCGGACGTGCACCATGACCGGACTTACCTTTGATCGTAAAAAATAACTCATCAGCTGAAGCCATCATTTCGCCGGGGCAGAAGCCGACAGTGCCGGCATCGTGCTGTGCGATAACATGAAGCCCATAAATTTCATCAACACCGTCGAGAGCGCCGTCCTCAATCATGAATGGTGCGCCGCCCGGTACTCTTTCCTCGCTCGGTTGGAAAAGAAAACGTACTTCGCCGTTCAACTCATCCTTAAGTTCTGAAAGTATCATCGCAGCGCCAAGCCCGATAGATGTGTGGGCATCATGTCCGCAGGCATGCATCTTGCCGGAGTTCTTTGATGCAAAGGGAAGTCCTGTTGCTTCGAGAATCGGAAGCGCATCCATATCACCACGAAGTGCGATGACCTTGCCCTTGTTCTTGCCTTTGATAGTTCCGACGATGCCTGTCTTGGCGACACCGCGTCTGACTTCAACTCCGTACTTCTCTAATGTCGTTGCTACGAGCTTTGAGGTTTCATTCTCTTCAAATGCAAGCTCTGGGTTAGCATGGATCGTACGGCGAAGCGTTACGACATCATCATAATATTTATCTGCAAGCTGTCTTATGCGATTCTTCAAGTCACTCATTGTGAATTAGTACTTTATAAAATTGATACTATTTGTGTTCGTATCATCGTTGATGATGATCGAATAAGCCCCCGATGTCAGATCCATAATGTCTACGGTTCGAGAGTTAAGCTCAAGAGTCTTTCTTCGTATTCCCAAAGCATCAATGATCGTAGCAGAACTGTGTGCGCTGTTGATGCCTGAGATAGTGATCTTCTCATGAGCCGGGTTCGGGTAGCATGATAGCTGCTGCGTTGCCGGAATATCTGAAACACCGACTTTGGCGCCGAGCAACGATAATAAGAAAATATCTTGCAGGTCTTGGTCACTTTGGGTGATGAAACTGCTATTTTCAGAGTCAAACTTTGCATTACCTCCGAACTTACCCATTACCGAAAGGTTTAGTTGTTTGTCAATCCCTATTGCTGTGCCCTCGCTTGAATTTGTGGCTTCCAAATTATAACACCAATCTAAAACACCCGCCGATGTATACTTTGCTATATAACAATCTTGACCAAGTGCGGCAGATAATCTTCGAGTGCCAACCCCGGGATCGAAATCAACATTTTCTCCGGTAAAGAATCCTGTGATGTAGATACTCCCGTTTTTGTCACTTGCTATTGATGTACAATTATCCGAAAGATTTCCACCGAACGCAAATGAATTCAGGAATCCTCCGGTAGGTTTATACTTTGCTACAAAAGCATCTTCAAAACCGCTGGGTGTATGCCTCTTTGTACCACCGGAAGGGTTGAAGTCTGCGTTTGAACTTCTGAACGATCCGGTGATATAGAAATTACCGGTGCTATCAAAGCAAATTGCTTTACATCGGTCATTTGAAGTACCGCCTACGCCAATAACCCATTGGTATCCGCCTGATGGAGTTAGCTTCAGGACAAAGGCATCTTCTCCGCCGTATGAATCAATACTGTAACCTGTTGTTGCCGGATTGAACTCCACATTTTGCCCCTGAAAGTAACCACCGATATACAGGTAGGAATTCTTATCAACTGATATGCAGGTTGCAACATCGGGCAGATTGCTGCCAACACTCCCTGCCCATTGATATGATCCGGCAGTAGTATGTTTCGTAAAAAAAACATCGTCAAGGCCAACCGGTGTTAATAAGCTAGGAGTACCTTTTGTATTGAAGTCGGCATCGGAGCTTCGGAAGTAACCAACAGTGTAAACATTTGAAGACTTATCAAGAGCTACACCATTGCCTTCTTCATCATATAACCCGCCCATACGTGTTGACCACTGATGCACTCCGGAGGATGAAAACTTGGATACGAAAATATCTTTTCCCCCTAGCGCAGGATAGGAAACAGTTTTGGTGCTTGGGTCAAAGTCAACAATTGCATCACCTACATACCCTGTTATATAGACGTTGCCGCTGGCATCAAGCGCTATTGCTTTACCATCATCATCATCATCACCGCCAAAGGAGACAGCCCATAGCAGTATTCCTTGGTTATTATATTTGGCAATAAAAATGTCATTTCCACCGGAGCTTGTTAAGGGGGTAGCTTTCTGAAGCGGGTCCAAATTTATATTGTCCATAAATGAACCTGTTATCAGAGTATTCCCATCTTTATCAATAGCCATTGCATTGCCGCGCTCTTGCTCAAGAAAGGTCGGCACATTAAAGATGCGCTTAAAATATTGCGCAGTCGCAGGTGAGGCAGTTGTTAATGCCAATAGCAGCATCAACATATAGAATATCTGATGCCTTGTTAAGTTTTTACATGTATGAGTTAGGTGTCTCATTTGAATTCTTTTACTTTTTTCTAATTACAAATTTAACACTTTGTGGATCGGCATTCAAGAACTCGATGCCTTTGGGTAATATGAAACTTGGTTTCGCACTTGTTAGTGTATCAAATGAAGCCATGTCATAGATGACCGATGCGCGTATCTTCGTCGGATCAAGCTTTGCAAGCTCATCAACTCCGCCGCGAATCATAACCGAAACAGAACTTGGGATGAGCGTCATCTCTCTATCAGGTGGCAATGCTTCGATGATTATAGGAATATCTGCGAACTGTCTTTCGCCAAGTGCCTGAACATCTATCTTCACGGAGATGACATTCACCGAGCGAGAGGTTATCGCATCATGCAATGAATCCGATAGCTCAACCTGCCTGGTCACTCCC
>DATDEW010000172.1:0-2107 GCA_036522935.1 Kapaibacterium sp. (SeqCode) | reverse complement strand
CAGGTCGTTGCAGGAAATACCAATTGGTCAACGAGGGTCAATGGTACAACTGATGCATATCTTGAAGTACGAAATTGGAAGATCACAAGCGGTGAGTTCTTCACTGACGCTGATATCCGAGGTTCAAAGAAAGTTTGTGTTCTTGGTACTACTGTCGTTAAATCACTTTTCACTGACGGTCGTGACCCAGTCGGCTCTACGATCAGGATCAAGAAACTTCCCTTTACTGTCGTCGGAGTACTCGAAGAAAAAGGGACTAACTCCTTCGGTACTGATCAGGATGACATTATTCTTGCACCTGTTTCAACCGTCGCTAAAAAGATCAAGGGTGACCAGTACGTCAACACTATCATTGCTTCAGCGATCAGCGCAGACGTCACTGAATCTGTGACTGAAGAAGTAACTGCTTCATTACGCCAAACCCACAAACTTCAACCTGCTGATGATAACGACTTCCAGGTTCGTTCGCAAACCGAACTTGCCGCATCTTCAGAAGCCAGTTCAAACACGATGACTTCCCTGCTTCGTAATGCTGCGATCATTTCACTTCTCGTTGGAGGCATCGGTATTATGAATATCATGCTCGTTACGGTTACAGAGCGTACTCGTGAGATCGGGATTCGCAAGTCACTTGGTGCAAAGCGGTCGAATATCATGATACAATTTTTAACCGAAGCTATGGCGTTATCACTCATTGGTGGCAGTATCGGTGTTGCTCTTGGATATGGAGCCAGTGCCTGGATCTCATCAAATAACGGGTGGACGTTGTTTATTTCCCCCGGGGCAACAGCTCTTTCATTTGCGGCTGCGGCATTCGTCGGAGTTTTCTTTGGATACTACCCTGCCCGAAAAGCATCTCGGATGGACCCAATCGAAGCATTGCGATATGAATAATACAGATCCTCGCTTCGCTGATAGTATCGTATCTCCTGATACGCTTAATGGCAAAGTACCTGACATCGTTATCATCGGGGTACCGACTGATGAAGGTATCCGGCGCAACGGCGGCAGACCCGGTGCATCACATGCCCCTGATGCCATTAGAAGTTACCTTGCAAAGCTGACTCCGAATGATCATCCGCTTGCCGAACGAACGGCTCTCGATATTACTATTCTTGATGCCGGTAATGCACATGGAGAAACTCTTGAAGATATCCATGAGAATGCAGGATCAATGGTCCATCAATACCTCAAGGAAGAAACCGTAATTATTGCTCTTGGCGGAGGTCATGATGTTACCTATCCTTTAGCAAAAGGAATGTTTGGTGCTATCAGCAAACCGTTCTCACTTATCAACCTTGATGCTCACCTTGATGTAAGACCGAAGAAAGATGGCAAGCATCATTCAGGTTCAAGTTTCAGGTTACTTATCGAAGAGGGAATCCTTGATGGAAATAACTTTACCGAATATGGCATTCAATCGTTCGCCTATTCCAAAGAACATTATGATTGGGTAACTGACCAAGGAGCATCGGTAGAGTTTTTCGATGAACTGTATTTTGATGAAGAGGTTATCTCGCGGTTCTCCGATATATTAGCTTCGTCTGAACTTCCCTACTACGTCACATTCGACATTGACTCCATCCGTTCAAGTGATGCGCCGGGGTGCAGCGCTCCCTCACCGATCGGCTTTACTGCAGAGCAAGCTTTGGCTATGTCATTTGCCGCAGGGCAGAATAACTCGACGAGAGTATTTGATATTGTTGAAGTAAGTCCGGGGTATGATAATGACGGAAGGACGTGCCGGCTTGCGGCAAGGATGATCGCAAACTTTATCGGCGGGTATCTCCAACGATAGAAAAGCGGGGCACATGCCCCGCTTTTGATTTCTAGATGTTTCTCCGGATTATTTCTGGAGGATAACTCTCTTCGAGGTTATGAACTGCTCACCGCTGATGCTTGTACCAGCAATGCGGATGATGTAAGCACCATTTGCAGCTGTTGTACCGCTAACGGTCTTGCCATTCCAAGTCCAGTCACCAGATGTTTCGCCGCGAGCAATTGTATTGCCGAGCATATCCATCACTTCAATGTTCGCATGTGTCGTACCTGCGAAGTCGACCTTTACGTCGCTCTGCGCTGGGTTCGGTGATACGAAGATCGCTAC
>DATDEW010000171.1:0-5953 GCA_036522935.1 Kapaibacterium sp. (SeqCode) | reverse complement strand
TCGTAGTTATACTACGAGCTTTTTTATTTAATGATATTGTCAAAGCAATTCGACATCCTAAGCATCGGCGAATGCCTCGTTGAGTTCACTCGCGAGGAAGGGGATAGGTATATACAATCCTTTGCAGGAGATGTATATAATACGCTCTTTTACGCTTCTCGTCTCGGGCTCAAAGGGAAGTTCTTGTCGTGCTTTGGTGGCGATCAGCTCACCGATGGTATTCTTAAACTTTCGGGTGAAGAGAATATAGATGTTTCAAGCTGTAAAACTCTTGAAGGCAGAGTTAATGGTCTTTATACAGTAGATAAAGATGAGAATAACAGACCTCTTTTTTCCTTTTGGAGAAAGAATTCGGCTGCAACGCAAACAATAGTAGAGCTTGGTGACGACACAATAATAGAGAATATCCTTGCTTCAAAAGTCTTTTTGTTTTCGTTTATCCCACTTGCTATATTGCAAGATTCAAATAGAATATTTAGAATCCTCGATGAAGTCAGAGGGGAAACACTTGTCTATTTTGATACGAACATAAGACGCTCTCTATGGCAAAGTCATGCCGAAGCACGCCTTGCATTAGCATTGATGGCTGAACATGTTGATGTTATATCAGTTTCAAAAGATGACCATTGCTTTCTAACTTCAGGAGAAGATCCATTTGTATTGTATGCCGAGATAGGCTACAAGAATATCATCTATCGCGATGAAGCTAAACCCGTCAAGTATTTCTTCGACGGTAAAGAGGGCGAAGTGTCTACATATCAAGCAACGGATATAGTTGATATGACAGGCGCAGGTGATGCTTTTAATGCCGGATGTATCTTCGGTATCACACATAACTTTGCAATAGAAGATGCAATACGTCTCGGCAATGCTTCTGCGGCAATTGCAATGAAAGGCAAGGGCGGAATAGCGAAGAATTATTCACGTTTAGAAGTCGAGTCACTATACGGAACACTATGAGCGGAATTCATTTCATCGGTAATGCCCATGTTGACCCCGCTTGGATGTGGCGGCTTGGCGAGGGCTTTGAGTCCTTTGTAAGCACATGCCGCTCGGCGCTTGACCGTATGGACGAGACAGAAGAATTCATCTTCTCTGCTTCAAGCGCAGCGCTTTATGAATTTGTCGAGAAAACCGATAAAGAGCTTTTCGAGAGGATTTGTCAGAGAGTACAAGAAGGAAGATGGGAGATAGTTGGCGGTTGGTGGATAGAGCCGGATTGCAATTTACCATCAGGCGAGAGTTTCTTACGTCAAGCACAGTACGCACAAGAGTATTTTCTATCGCGTTTTGGTAAGACGTGTGAAGTTGGTTTCTGCATTGATTCATTCGGTCACAATGCAAACCTCCCGCAGTTATTATCACAAGCCGGCATTAAATATTACGTATTCATGCGTCCGGGTGAAGATGAACTCCATTTAGACAAACCCTACTTCTACTGGAAAGCAAAAACAGGCGAGAAAGTCCTTGCATACCGTATTCCATACCACTACTCCAATTTTCAGCATTCGGTAAAAGAGAAAGTTGGTCTGCTTGAGTCATCACCGTTCTACGATGCGAGCATTCCGTGGATGCTTTTCTATGGTGTTGGCAACCACGGCGGAGGACCAACAAAAGAGCAGATACAACAGATACAAGAACTACGATCTGAAAATAAGGACGTACGCTTTAGCTCCGTCCTTTCATACTTCAAGGAGCTTGAGAAAGCAGCAGACATCCCAGAATTTGAACTTGACATCCAACATCATGCTATCGGTTGTTATAGTGCTCACTCCGAATTAAAGAAGCTTAACAGAGAAGCAGAGAATGCACTGATTAGAGCCGAGAAGTTTTGCAAGCTTGCAAGCGAGCATGGGCTATATGGAGCTGATCAAAATGCATTAGTTAAAGCATGGAAAAACGTCCTGCTCAATCAATTCCATGATACACTTGGCGGAGTATCTATTAAACAAGCGTGTGATGATGCTGTTGAACTCTATCATTCTGGGATTGCAACTGCAAAGGAAGAAGAGAGACTCGCACTTTACTCAATAGCGAATAAGATTGATACGTCAGGAAGTGTTGAAACATTAGTTGTATTCAATCCGCATCCATACGAGTATGCTACTCCAGTAGAATTTGAACTATGGCATCCTGATGCAAGCGAGAAGGGGATTCCACTTGACTCGGTAGTGCTTATTGATGATGATGGCAAGGAGATACCAACACAGTGTATCGAAGCATCGGGTAAGATAGGTGGGGACAGAGTTGGGTTTGTGGCATTGCTTCCGCTCCGGGCTTTTGGGTGGAAGAAGTTTGCGATCAAGAGAAATCAACTTACAAAGTCAACTTCAGAAGCGGTCACTATTGGTGAGCAGATACTCGAGCTATTCACAAAGCCACATGCTATTGTCTATGATGATACATCTGATACATGGGGGCATGGAGTAGCGAGATATGATAAAGTAATCGGCGAGTTTACTGTCGAAGATATTCGCGTGATAGAATCCGGCTCCCTAAGAAGCAAAGTGCGAATAATAAGTCACTACGATTCGTCAGAGTTGATAGAAGATGTGATCCAATATCAAGACAGCGATAACGTAGAAGTCCGTACACAGCTCAACTGGCAGGAAAAGCGGAAGATGGTAAAGATCCGTTTTCCACATGAGTCGGAGAAACAGTCGTTTGTGACGGAAATACCGAATTCATGGATGGAGCGTCCCGCCGATGGGAAAGAGTATCCCGTCATTTTATGGGTAACGGCAGGGGAGCTAAGCATCATTACCGATTCCAAACAAAGTTTTAGCTGTGACGAAAACTATCTGTCATTCATTGCAGCAAGAAGCCCGCTTTATGCTCATCATGCTCCACCACATGAGAACATGGTTGATGGCTTACACCAAGATCAAGGCTGGCAAACATTCCAGTACCAGTTACATTTGCAGAAGATAAATACCGAAATATTAGGTAGAGAATCTGAGAAATTCATGCAACCTGCAAGTATCTTAATTGTCTCAGAGCACACAGGCGCATAAGTATAACCATATGCTAACTAACGAGTTAAGCTGTTTTGTTAAACCGCAAGGGCAGCTATGACTACATTTGTCATGATATTAATTGTGATTCTTTTGTAACTTTGATACCTGCGGGGCGTTTTCTTAGTATATAACCGTATTGCATGTCAGTACTTAACTCGAAACTGGAGCGTCGGAAGACCGGTGGTGGTCTAACCGATGAGGAGTTGTGGCAGGCGTTTTCCGCCGGCGATGATTCTGCGTATACGCTCCTGTATTTCAGGTACTCTGACAAGCTCTATGTATACTTGAAAATGGTCCTCGGTACTGGTCAAGACCGACTCCTCATTGATGATATTTTTCAAGATACATGGATACGTGTGTATCGTGAGCGTGGAAATTTTGAGTCGCGTGGCAAGGGTTCATTCTCCGGTTGGGTCTATCGCATCGCGCACAATTTTGCAGTTAGTATTCTTCGTCGACCGCACTTCTTCTCATCGTTAGAAGAGATGCCTGAAGGTGCTACATTTTCTGATGCATTTGCAACGAACCCGTCTGAACCGTTGACGGATAATCACAGTGCAGAAGAGATGATGGGGATGCTCCGCGAAGTAGTTGATACACTCCCACTCATGCTCAAAGAGATATATGTATTGAGCGAGTTCGAACAAATGGATATGGATAAGCTTTCGGAAGTCCTTGGGATAACCAGAGCGAACGTGAAAGTGCGATTATTTAGAGCACGTAAACTTGTCAGGGCTCGTCTTCTTCAAGTACTCGGGATAGAGGAAAAGAATAAGGGCGCAGAAAGTCACGAAGAGGAAGAAGAGATAGAATAAAGAATTTTTATATTAAAACGAGGATGATATGATCATCGAAGATGGCGTTTTAGATTTTTTGGACGGTAATCTTGCTCCTGCAGAGGAGGAAGAGTTACTGCACCGTTTAGCTGTTTCGCCGGAGCGGCGTGCGCTGCTCAAGCAGCACTTGCAAGTGCGCGAGCTTACATCTGCGCTTGCACGCAAAAACCGTTACAATGTGCCGAAGGCAGTAACCGCTTCGCTCTTTGAGACGCTTTCAGCTAATGGCTATGCAGGACCGATATTCCATAGCTCTAACGAAAATGCAGAGATGCTTCGCGCATCACTTGAGAAGAATCTTGACCGTACCGCAACGAAAGTTGCCGGCAAACGCAGCAAGTCGGCAATGTTCTTTAGCTCAATGTTCTCATTTGTTTCAGGTGCGATACTTATGTATTTCTTCCTGCCCTCACTGACGGCAAAAACAGTTGAAACAACATTCGCTGACAATACGAATACAGCAAGTCCTGTAGTAAATACAAACAGTGCTTCTTCTATTTCGCAAATATCAAATACATCAGAGAAAACAATTAATAGCACTAGTATCTCTTCAGCATCTGCACGGTCTGCAAGTGTTCGTATTGAAGGTTTAAGCCCGAGAAGTAACAATCGTAATACTTCAACATCTAACAATCCATCAGTAAATACGAATAGTTCTTCGCTTACTATTGCTGATAATTCAATTACTGTTTCTAATAATAGTAGTATTGAAATTACTCCGAATACTCTTGATTTTGCATCGCGTAATACGAATGTCGAACTCGGTTCATCTGCAATGAATATTATTTCAACGAATGAAGTAATACCCGTAACGCCGGATGTTACGCTTAATAATATACCTGCTTCATTGGTTAGCAATGGACGCATTGAAATGCATAAGCAGAGCCAACCAGTCTATAACCTTGATCATGAACTAGCTACAGCTGCAACAAAAGCATGGTGGGATGATGGGGGAATGAGAAGTGGCAGTATCTCTGATATTCGTACAAAAGGATATTTTGGTCGTGATCCGGAAATAGAAAATGAGAGTTCTGTCTTAGATCGTACAACAGCATCTATTCGCACCGGTGGTGGTTTTGCTCCTGGTACAAGTGGAGTATCTGCATCGCTTATCGAGTTTAAGCTATCTGCCGATCTTAATGATTGGGTAGTAGCAAAGCTTTCCTATGGTCAGTTCATGCCATACGAAACCGAAGCACAGAATGCCGGCAAGAACCAAGACGGCGTCCGCCAAATTGAGTTAGTCCCTGTATTGCAATCAAAATCAGTTGTAAGTGCCGAACTCGGCGTTCGTTTTGACATAATCGGAGCTCCTATTGAGTTAATGGGCGGAATGATGACCGATATGAAGAACGGTATCATCCCCCGTGGAAGCGTATTCTCTCATTTCAAACTCTTCGAGAACTTTGATCTCGGATTGGGTGTCGAAGCGCTTCTTTATACAAACGACATCTCATCGTCGCTTGCTGATAAGCAGAATCTATTCTCGTATGAACACCCTGTTCTTATCTCTGCACCAAAGAGTGAAGAACTAACCGGGTTCATAGGACCTGCCATTGAGCTTCAATGGCATTTTTAAGTGAACTACTTATCAGATTGATAGTTAAAAAGGACAGGCAAATACCTGTCCTTTTTTTATGAGAAATAGTTTGTTCGTTTTTTTGTGTTTTCTTACAGTCGGTTGCAGCGAAGTCTCGTCCATTGATCCGGATCTTGTTGTGACTGACCTGGCATCATATTTCGCGCCGCAAAGCAGCGTAGAGAGGCAACTATGGCAGCATACCGATTCGCGTCCGGGCAAGCGAGACTCATTATTCTACTTTGAATTCATTGGACAAAGCGCAAACCCAACGGCTGATGGTTACACGCCGGTCTCTTTCTACCAATTTACAGACTCTGCAAGTCAGCAGCAGGTGACCAAAGAGTATTATATATCGGATTCAGTCGTTGTTGCCTATGGGGAGAGTTCATTAAGGCTCGATACACGCCGTTATGTACTTCGTGATACCCTCAAGAAAGGGAAGGCATGGTTGGCATCGGCTGATTACATGACGCCCGATTCTGCTCGTGTAACTCTCTCTGCATCGGTAAACGAGTTTT
>DATDEW010000170.1:0-13003 GCA_036522935.1 Kapaibacterium sp. (SeqCode) | reverse complement strand
CTGGTCGCTCAAGAGTGCTTTACGTGACCCATACCACCCTGCCATCACGCTTAACTACATGCTCGGCGGTGGTGACTCGAAGAGCAACTTAAGCTATACATCATACCGCATTTCGGCTGACGCCTCACTCTTCGAGAGCACGAAGCTATGGGGAAGCATCCCAATTAACACCCAAAACGGACCACTGGGAAGCATAACAGGGATTGGCGACCTTATGCTCACAGTTGAACAGAAATTCTTAGATATTGCTGGAATAGATATCTCTGCGGAAGTAAGCACAAAGTTTGCAACGGGAAGTACGACATCAGGAGACTCACTCCCACTTGGCTATCAAAGCGGTACGGGCACAAACGACCTACTCTTAGGGCTAAATCTCGGTGGCAAGAATATCAGTCTAGGCATCGGTTATCAGTTCATAGGAGGAAGAAGCGCTGATGAACTCACACAACTCAAGCAGGGGGATAGATTCGTTGTACATGCAGGGTATATGTATCGTGGTGATAAACTCGATCTCGGTGGTGATGTCGTCGCAACACAACCACTCAATAAGGCAAGCGTCCTGAACCCTATCGAGCAAGGCGAAGAATTCATTGATGTTTTGGGAAGTGATAAACTTCAGATGGACTTGATACTAAAGGGAAGATATAAACTCAATGAGTCGATCGCAATGACTGCATCACTTGCATTTCCGGTTATTTCAAATAGCGAATCGCTCTATCTTGCACGCACAACCAGTGCTGCACTCGGGATAGCATTGTCATTCTAACTGATACGACATTTGCACTATTATAAGCGAGCGGATTTATCCGCTCGTTTTGTCGTTTAATAACTTCTATGAATAAGATATTTTTACTACTGGCTATTTTCTTGTCGTGCTTTGCGTTAGCGGAAGCAAATGCACAGTGTTCTGATGCAGGTTTGTGTACCATGGGCGGAATACATGATCTTGATAAATATTCCGATGGCCGAGTTAGCGTAGTCTATCAATTTGGTAAAAGTCCGAAAGAGGACAGTATTACTTACCACACTATTCGTATAAGCGAGCAATATGAATTTCTCCCCGGCTCGGTAGCCAAGTTCATCTTCCCGTTGAATCTGCAGGATGGTCCGTTAGGCACAGTAAAAGGTATTGGCGATTTTATGCTTGCATACGAACATCGTCTATTTACTATTAACGATAGCAAGATGCTTTTCGAGATTGGTCTAAAGATAGCGACCGCTATCCAGAATGTTGATAGCTTACCTCAAAAATACCAGAGCGGACTTGGCACTAATGATCTATTATTCAATGCAGAATATAGAGAAAAATGGTATTTTCTATCTGTGGGATACCAACATCCGTTTGGTCGCAGTACAAACTACGAACAGTTAAAACGCGGACCTGACATCGCTGTAAGACTTGGCTACTACAATACATTTGATAAATTTAATCTCACGGGTGAACTCATAGCGGTAAAACGTTTTGGTACTGCAAGTATTGCATATGTATCTCAACCAGGCGAGATGGACCCTCCCCAATATGTAGATGTTCCTAATTCAGACCCTTTTCAGTTGAATGCTTCTATAGAGAGTATCTACGTTGCGAACAAAGCTTTTCAAGTGAGCGCAGGTGTTGCTTTTCCGTTCTTGAAGCGGGATTTTAATATCGACGGTTTGGCAAGAAGTGTGACAGCGAAAGTCGGATTTCATTATACCCATTAACCCACAAGAGAACAACTCGAGCCGACCCAATCGAGACCTTTATTAAAATCAACACCGACCATTTTACCACGGGTTAAGCGGTTTAGTGTATGCATTGCTTTTGGTGAATCAGTTACTTCATCCCATAAGAGTAATACCCGGAGTTCACAGCGAACTCCGTTGCCATCAGGTGTATAAATGACCTCGGCGTACTCTACTTTCTCTTGCAAGAGCCATTTACTTCTTTCTTCAACGGGTATCTTCTCGATATCAGTTGCCGTTGGTTCAACATTCACACCGACACCGGCAAAGGAGTAAAGTGGTTTCAAAACGAACTTTGAAAGATCAATATCTTTCATGTTTACATCTGACACGTAATATGCATCAGGCACAGCTTCATTTGTGCCGACCAGTTTAGGTAGAAGGACTTTCGAGATGCGGAAGTACCAGTTCGGATGCCCTGCCCACTCGACATCATATTCATCTCTCGGGTCGAAATTTAACGTGATATCTTTGCGGACAAGCTCATCAACTATTGCTCGGTTATAGATACGTCTAATTGGTCTGCTCTTTCCGGAATCATCAAGGAAAAGCAGTTCTCGACCGTTAGAAGTTACTTTTGTAATATCAGCGATCTCTATACCAAGATGTTTCTTTGCAAGATAAAAATCTGCCTTTGTCTTCTGATTGTGCGGGTCTATCTCAAGAAGGACGGTGTCCTCGGCAGATGCATCTCCAACAATTGCCTTCTTCAAAGCTTGGTAATAGTTATCAACTCCAAACTCCGGATAGATAAGTCCTACAAGATACTTCGGAAGGTCATATGTATCTTTGATACTTTCGCTGAAAGCCGCTTGATAGTGATAGAGCGAAGGAAATCCTTGGAGTTCAATAAGTTTGAACTCGGGATTCTCCCGAGAGCCACAGATAGCGAAGTCAACTGCCGCAAAAAGCGGACGCTTCGTTTCGCCTTCGAAATTCCATTGGTCAGGTATCGCTGTTTTACCGATGAGTTGAAGTTCAGACGTTACCGAACGAGCTAGTATTTCTTCGGCAAGACGTCCCGCGCGGGCTGCGACTTCTTTTGATAGGAAAATAGGTGTTTCGGCGATTCGAAACTCTATTTTACATCCTGAACGTAATTCGAGATCTGCTATTTGCTTTGCATACAGCTCGTGTGAGAATCGTGAGTTGAATTCTTTGCGAAGTTCAGGTACCATTACGCTGTGGTTTCACGGATGATCTGCTTTGTGTCAATACGCTCCACTTTGAGCTGCTCTAGGCGGTGACGAACCTTGCGCTTGACAATAAATCGAATTCCGCCTGCTTCTATAACATCTCCGATATTCGGAATACGTCCGCTCATTTTCTGCACGTAACCGGAGATCGTTTGATATTCCTGACTCTCCTCAATACGTGAGAAGCGCTCTTCATATCGCTCATTAAAATCCGAAACGCTCATGCTTGGGTCAATGTAAAGTGCGTCACCAACTTCTATAGCATCACGTTCATCCGCTGGGACATCGGACTCATCCTGGATCTCGCCTACGATTTCTTCAAGAATATCTTCGAGCGTCACAATACCTTCTACGCCGCCATGCTCGCTCACAACAAAAGCAATATGTGTACGGGTACGCTGGAATTCAAGAAGTAATTCCGAAATATGCATCGTCTCGCTTACATAGCGCGGCGGACGTATTGCATTCTGTAGCAGTTTGAAGAACTCATCTTTACCATTAGCACTCGGCGCACTTAATCGTTCAAGCTGACCTATGTATGGGAGCAAGTCTTTTACAAAAAGTACACCTGTTATCTCATCCATCGAAGACCTATACACAGGTAAACGGGAGAATCCTTCACTTTCGATGATGTGCAGTATCTCACGCGGCTCGCTCTCAATATCAAGACCAATTACATCGGAGCGGTGCACCATAATGCTTGATGCAGTAGTATCAGAGAATTCAAATACTGACTCTATAAGCTCTGACTCATTCTTTGTCACAACACCGCGCTTTGCCGATTCCATGATAACACTTCGGAGTTCTTCTTCACTGTGTTCCTCGCCTGTTGCAACAATAGGAAGTCCCATCAATCGTAAAATTGCATTAACAGAACTATTAAGTATCTTTATTACCGGGCGAAAAATGATGTAAAACCATTGAAGCGGTCGAGCTAACTTGAGTGCTGTGGACTTTTCGTATGTAATAGCAATAGATTTTGGTACTTGTTCACCAATGACAATGTGGACAGCTGTTAAGAAGGCAAATCCGAATACAATAGAGATCGAATGAATGACCGATTCATTGGTTGTAAACAGTGATATGACCGGAGAGATGAGAGATTCAGTGACGGGCTCTCCGACCCAGCCGAGTGCTAAGCTTGCTAAGGTGATCCCAACCTGCGTTGCAGAAAGATACGAGTCGAGATGGTCTGTCATCTCCTTGAGGAGTTTAGCACTCTTATCTTCCTGACGCAGGAGTGCTTCGACCTGACTACCACGAACTTTCACTAACGCAAACTCTGCCGCAACGAAAAATCCGTTGAGACCGACGATTATGACAACAAGAAGGATATCTAAAAACAGGTCCATGTAATTACTTGACCTTGCAAAGATAGCACACAAATGAAAAAGGCGTGAGAAATATCACGCCTTTTTTGGAATAATCAGGTTGATTAGCGATCACTTACTGGTGACCATGTTTGGTCAACCGGTCCGATATAGTCCGCAGCAGGGCGGATAAGGCGGTTATTGGCATACTGTTCAAGTGCATGAGCTACCCAACCGGTGACGCGGCTCATTGCAAAGATCGGTGTATAAAGATCAAGCGGAATGCCCATGAGGTAGTATGTACTTGCCGAGTAGAAATCCACGTTCGGGTAAAGCTTCTTCTCGTTCAAGATAAGGTCTTCAATATCGCGGCTCATCTGGTACCACTGCGGCTGACTGGTACGCTCACCCATTTCCTTGCTGAAATTACGAAGATGTGTTGCACGGGGATCTTCCGTACGATAGACGCGATGACCAAATCCCATGATCTTCTCTTTGCGCGCAAGTGCATCAATGACCCACTCTTTGGCACGAGTCGGCTCGGTGATCTTCAGGAGCATACGCATAACCTGCTCGTTCGCGCCGCCATGAAGAGGTCCTTTCAACGCACCGATAGCACCTGTAACTGCAGAGTACATATCAGAAAGCGTTGCTGCAATGACGCGGCAGGTGAAGGTCGAAGCATTGAACTCATGATCAGCATGGAGAGTAAGGGCAGCGTCGAACATCTTTACAACGCGCTCATCCTGTTCCTTGCCAAGAAGCATATACAGGAAGTTTGCTGCATGACCAAGCTCAGCTTTTGGCTCGGTGAACGGACGTCCGTTACGAGCTGCATCATAGTAAGCAATTACCATCGGGATGACAGCCGTTAGCTTGATACCCTTCTCAATGTTAGACTCACGGCTCAAGTTATCAGCGTTGTTGTCATAGAAGGCCATCTCACTGGTGACGGTGCGAAGCACTGCCATCGGATGGACGTTCTTGGGGAATGAGCTAATGCGGTTCTTTATTTCCGGAGAGAGGACGCGAGCGGCTACGAGCTTATCGCTGAATTCTTTAAGTTCGCTGGCGTTGGGAAGTTTGCCGTTAAAGAGCAGGTAAGCATTCTCTTCGAAGCTTCCTTTGACTAGGTCGTGGATGTCATAGCCATAATAAGCGAGGACACCGCGTTTTCCGTCAAGGTAACAGATACTGCTTTGTCCAGCTATAATATCTTCGAGACCTGCTTTTTGGGGAGCTGCTGTTGCCGTCTGGGTCATACCGATTTTCGAATACTAAAAGGTAATAATACGATGCGTGTATATAAAAGTCGGGTAATAACATTCTGCTAGGAAAGAAAGTTACCGTCGTAACCAAAACCTAACCATTTGATAACCCACTTTGGGGTAAGGTCTGGCTGTGGTAACAAGCATGCCAAATGGGGTGTTAGCATTTGCCATAAGATATCTCAACCTAACTTGCGTATCCGTAGATATATACAGTTTACCCTTCTTACCCTTTTGGTTGGTCTAGGAGCTACCCGCTCCGAAGCCCAAAAAGGAAGAACGGTCATTGATACCCTCTACCGCGATACGCTCCGTACCAAAACCTCCTTCATAGAAAGCCCCCCGTCTCTTCGATTGGGAGTAGGTGGTGGCTATGGAGTGAATTTCTACTCGAACGATCCCCTCCCTCTGCCTCTTGCAACGGGCTGCGATTCATTCCTGAGCGCTACAAGCCCGGGTCTCTCGTTCGGAGCGGAAATAGCTATCCCAATCTCAACTAATAACGACCTTTTTATCACACCTTTTCTTTCGTATCGAGATCTGAAAGGTGAGTTCGTCTTCGGTCAATTCTATACTGATGTGGTAAGCGATGCGCGGGAAGGACTTGAATTCGAGCATACGATCACTTCATATACAAAGAGTCTGGGGGGTGGGGCAAAGGTAGATTGGCAATTTATACACAGAATTTTTGGAAGTGCGGGGTTCGAGATCGCTTCGCTCTTTAACCAAACCTATGATAAGATACTTCGCCCGACGGGTCCGGGTGGATTTGAAGGCGGGGCAAGAGATAGCTTAGAATCAGCAGGAGACCTGCCAAATTCAAACAGTATTCTCCCATCACTACTGTTTTCGCTTCGTGCAGAGTTTCCTCTTTCCACTCGACTTTTCGCAAGCCCGGGTGTTGCATTCTCACTCCCGCTAAGTGGGACAACAGAGTACTTTAAATTTACTTCGTTTCAAGGCACTCTCTCATTCCATTATAACCTTTCACCAACAAGCGACTCTACAATAGAGTATACCCGCGATAGCATTCCATATTTTGTTAGCCGATTTATTCCTGATACACCGAAGTCTAATCTGAAAGTATCTATTGATGTATTTGGCAAGAACCGTGACGGTGAAGAAGAGCGGGTGATCCGTATTGATGTCGTAGATGTAAAGGCGCGTGTCGCATTCCCCTTCCTGAACTATATCTTCTTTGATGAAGGAAGTAGTATTATACCATTACGATACATTGCCTATAGGTCACCCGAAGAAGCAGAACAGCGCTTCAAAGGATTATCCGACCGCAACGGCGAGAAACTTCTGAGTCTCTACCATGAAGTTCTTAATGTGCTTGGCTCTCGTATGAAGAGTATACCTACTTCACGAATAACATTAACGGGAAGCACGTCGAATACAGGAAGTGAATCAGGTAATGTGGCTTTAGCTCGAAAGAGAGCACAGATTGTAAAAGACTATCTTGTCGCTATATGGGGTATTGAACCGGAAAGAATTGCAGTAGAAGGTCGTTTGCTTCCGTCACGCCCGAGTCCGCAGGCTCTCAAACAGGGACAAGAGGAGAACAGAAGAGTTGAGATCACATCTAATGATGAGCGTCTTACAGATCCTATTATCGTTACAAATACAGAGCATATTGCGACACCATCTGATCTTATCTTACGTCCACGCTTTGATGTCGATACAGGTATTCAACATGTCATTACTGTAATGAGGATCGGAAATACTGTTATAGATAAATATGATGGTGATATGATAGGATTCCTCAACCGGAAGCCATCATGGTCGTTAACAGAAGATGCCCTTTCTCAAAAAGATGACTCGCTTATACTCTATCTAGAAGCAACTGATAGCCTTGGAACAAGTGCAACAGCTACAAATACAATACCACTTCAACGCACTCGTAGCGAACGTGAAAGAGAGCAAGAACTTGAAAGATACAGTTTGATCCTCTTTAGTTTTGATGATGATAAGCTCGGTACAAAGAACGAGCGGACGATAAACTTCGTAGCTGAGTCATTCAGAAAGATGAAGCCGGAGATCGTCAACGTGCTCGGATATACTGATGAGACAGGGGACCCGTCATATAACGATGAGCTCTCGCGCCGACGTGCCGACCAGGCGATCAAGCAGCTTGAAGCATCGCTAAAACAAAAGAAAGTGTCTCTTCCTGCGAAGACATTCATTGAAGGAAAGGGCTCGCGCGAAGTACTTTATGATAACACATTGCCCGAAGGCAGATTCTTCTCCAGAACCGTCAACATCACACTTGGTAAGAGCAAGTAATTTACTTTTTTACCAAGTATGATTCATCTATAAGATCACTGTCTTCAAAGCGTTGAAAGAGAATAGGACCAAACCCCTTTGCGTAATAAACATGGACCGTATGCAATTTTCCATTGCTCGGCGTACAACTATATTCTATATCAAAGACATCATCGTATGAGCCGGAGTTAAACGGCAGATCAAGTCGCGAGTAGTGCTCAACTACTTTAGCCTTCATTTGAATAACAGCTGTCATCCCGATACCGATAGGTGAGAGATAGCCCGCCAACCACTCATCATTTTTCTTTAACCCATCTGTTAGAGATGGTAGAAGTGTTAGCATACCATCGATCTTACGTTCTCTCACAATGACTTGCCATAGTCCTTGAGAAGCACTAGTCCATGAGAAACCTCGATTTGTTGAGATCATCACGCCTACCGAATCAGTAGCTGCAATTATTATATTGCCGTTGATACTAATGTCTTTAATAGCAAAACCGGCGTTTGAGGGACTTGACTTAAACCAAGGCCTCATTCCTTGTTGTGAACTCCCCAGATGGACATTTCCGAGTTCATCAGCTACGAGTATCTCTGCAACCGAAACAGATGATACTGCATCGAGGAATGTACCCGTTTTGAATGGAAGGTCCACTGTTTCCCATGATGTTCCTGCGGTGAGTGAATATAGGAACGAGAGTTTAGAAGCGTCAGTATATCCAATTGCTACTGCAGAACTTCTGTCAGTAGAGACGATACTGATAATATTTTTTGCGGCTGTGCCACCTGTCGCACTGTTTTTGCTCTGGCTCTTTCCTTGAATCCAGTAGAATAATCCACTCTGCTTTGTACCGATCATACAGACAGGATACGTTTTATCTGAATCATTATATACTTCACATACAGCCAAAGAACTCACCACGGAAGGGTACCCTTCCGTAGAAACTTTACCAATATTAGTATCGAAATTATATACAGACTTTGTACCGGACGAAAGAAATACTACTCCAGTTGAAGTTGCTGCTATCGATGATATAGGGTCGTTTATTATGGTCTTGAGTAACTTCCATGTCTTTCCACCATCATTAGAAACAATACATGATCCATTCGATGTACCTCCATAGACAAGATGTGATGTACTATCAATTACACGAGTCCACGCGGTTATGACGCCGAATTCCGGTTTATAAAATGACTTGTCCCAAGTTATGCCATTATTTGTAGAGTAAAAAACTGAATCATCACTTCGCAGAGCAATAGCAGAATTATTACTGAGGGCAATGACCTTCTTTGTACCGTATTTGATCGTGTCAAATTCTTTTTCTGAGAAAGAAGCTTCTACCTCATATCCATATGGTAATGGGAATAGAGTGTGATATGAAAGTCCTCCTGCAGTGACGCCGGATGAGTCAAAAGTAAAATAGAAAGAACTTGTATCGGGAGCTT
Organism: Kapaibacterium sp. (SeqCode); assembly: GCA_036522935.1. Taxonomy (GTDB): domain Bacteria; phylum Bacteroidota; class Ignavibacteria; order Palsa-1295; family Palsa-1295; genus DATDEW01. Next base: position 3,799 of record DATDEW010000170.1, on the reverse strand, counting down.
GTTTTCCCCTCACAGTGACTTTACTATCAGTACCTGATAATCCGTAAAAGGCAAATTCGTGCTGCTTACGGGAAGAATCTACAACGCGAAAATACTCATAGTAGAGTGAGCTATTGGCGTTACTATCCCAGAAGTAGTCTTGCACATTCTTGATCACGCTTGGCTCCGGCTCTGTAATACCCGGATTGCAACCTGCGGTAAACGCAAGAACCAAGAAGAACAATATCTGTTTTGTATGTTTTACCATGCTTTGATCCGGAAGCCGGCACGAATCGTAAGTGACGGAGAGAAAAGTGTTGTTGATGAAGGAGAATTCTCCATTATGTACCCGATCGGCATCGCATTACTCTCACTCGGAGCAACGCCGCTTGTAACGGGTGCGGAAACTTCAGAAAATGTACCGGCAAATGCTACGCCAAAAGAAAAACCAAGAAAGTTCGTTACGCTTGTAGTGACAGCTGCTGATGCAGAGACAAGTGGCGTAGTAGCACCACCATCAAACGCAATGCCGCCGCCACCGCTTGCTTCTACTCTGAATTTATCATACGGGTTGAACGTATAGCGAAGCATAGCGCGACCGAACCAGTCGTTACTCGCTTCAATTGTATTGCTCGTGACTGACCGTGTTATGTTCTCGGTCGCTTTATATACCTGTGTCGGTACAACCTTTGCAATTCCTGCAGAGCTTCCTTCAACTCCGAGTGAGAAGTGTGGCGAGACTATCCAGTCAACGCCTAAGAGCGGACGAGTTTCGATGCGTGTATTTTCGACCGAACCGCCTTCGGATACCCTGAAATATGCGTTACCGAGAACACCTTCGATACGTAATGAGAACGGCACATTAGAACCATCATCATGCTTTGTAAACGGGTCTAAATATCTTGGTTCGCCAATTGAGTTTCTCGTGATACTCGGTGATGGCTCTGTACGTGGTATGCTAATGCTTGAGATAAGTGCAAGTTCGACAGGAAGTGATGCATCGGTCGAGGTTGCATCCGTATTAATAGCGTGATTTGTTTTATCAACGTTTACAATATTATCGTTAACTTCGGCAATTGTTTTTTCTTGGTGTGATGTGTTTACCAGTGATGCAGACCTTACATTGTTTGTGTGAACTGTGGTATTTGTATTTTGTACATTCGAAGCCGATGTTTTTACCGGCTCAACAATGTTAGCGTTGCTCGAAGTATTGTGTATTGCTTCGCCGGAAACCGACTCGCCAGAAGATCGGGAAACCGTAGAAGCTGATGTCACATGTGACCCCGAAGTTTCACCGCCAGTACTGACTATACTTCCATTGCGGGAAGATAGCGCAAAATACGAACTGAATACAAGGAGCAGGAGCGCTGCCCCACCAACACGAACAGAGCGTCTTGCAAAGAACGTGGTGATCATCGAACGCTCGGCTATAGTAGCTCCTACCATCAGCTCATTCGAATACATAGGGATGACAGGATATTTCCTGCTCATCGCTTGCTCAAGCTCAGCAGGCACAGTGAACGGTTTTTGAGCAGAGGTCACCATATCTTTCAGCTGCAAATGCTGCTCAAGGATAACACGCTTCTCGGGACTCACCGAAAGCGCATGTAGTAGCTCTGCGCTCTCAGCATCACTGAGTGAGCCGTCAAGATACTTTAAGATATTCTCTTCATATTTCATAACTCTTCTTCCTCCTCTACCTCGGGGTAGTTGATGTTGAGCGTACCATTCATTTCTTCTGCCATAATAGGTGCAAGCATCTTACGCAAACGCTGCTTGGCTCGATGGATACGTATCTTCACAAGTGAAAGCGATGCCCCTGTGATGTCTGCGATCTCGGGATACGCAAGACCGTCGAACTCTCGAAGAATGAACGGTTCTCGAAACTCATGTGGTAAGCGTGATATAGCTTCTTCAAGTGTATCACGCAGCGAACGCTGTTCGCCATAAAACTCTGGGGAGAGCTGCCGCTCAGTGCTTGTAAGCTCCTGATGAAATTCTATCGTCTCTTCGGGGCGCTTCGTTCGGTAGTAGTTGAGCGCAACATTTCGAGCGATCATATACAGCCATCCACGGACATTATCACCGTAGGTGAATGTTGCCGCTTTCTCATACACTTTTATAAATGACTCCTGAAATGCATCGCCTGCTTCACCAGTGTTGCCGCCAAGCATTCGCAGGCAGAAGGTATATATCTCCGCTTTGTAGCGATTATATAGCTCAGCAAATGCTCTTTCTTCTCCCACTTTAAATGCAGATAACAGTTCTATATCAGACTGCAGTTGGTAGGATACTTTTTTGTTTGTCGGCTGCGCAGACACTAATGTATCCCGTTGTCGGGACACACTTTCATTTCGCCCTTTTTTCTGACGTTTTGAGGGCACCGGTAGCGCACTTGAGATCTGCATCTACTATATAAACACATCAGGATACTTGTAGTTACAGGGCAAATTTAGATCCCAAAAAGATGGGGGGCGATGTGTAACAAAATGGGGGGTAGTGAGTTATTACAAATGCCCACTCACAAAGCCGTTACGTCCGTAACAGCTTTATTCTCATTATATCTATAGTTTTCAATGACTTCAGGGTATCTGAAGCACAATTAGTATGCCTTACTAATTATAAGCGCTCGGGCGAAGGCTTGTGCGATACAAACAAGTTTGGACCTCCCAAAAACATGGCTGTCACGAAAGTGACTTTCAAAATAGTTGGTTAGAGTGAATACCTCCCGAAAATGAGGAAACCCGTATCAGCAATGGTGCGGGTTTTTTTATGACCACCCGCAAACCTATGGGCATATTTTTCTGTATAGTAACACTATGGTAATCATATAATAACAGCCGCTTCATATTTTAAGCGGCTATGATAATGAAGAACCCACAACCAAAAGCAACAAAACGTTACCCAGCAACGAATCGCGAAATAAGCTGGCTGCAGTTTAATGCCCGCGTTTTGCAGGAAGCACGTGATAAACGTAACCCGCTTATGGAGCGAATCAAATTTTTGGCAATCTTCTCCTCAAATCTTGATGAGTTCTTCCGTGTCCGTGTCGCTTCGCTTCGCGGCTTGCTAACCTTAAAAAAAACCACCTCAAAAAAGCTCAGCATTGACCCTGAAAAACTTCTCAAAAAAATATATTCTATTGTATCACATCAGCAGGAGGTATTTGGAGCAACATTCACCAATGACATAAAAAAAGAGCTTGCCGAGAGTAATGTTTGTGTTGTCAATGAAAAAGAGCTGAGTGAAAAACAAGCAGAGTTTATCCGCTCATATTTTAAAGATAATGTTCTGCCGCTTATCCATCCATATTTTATTTCAAAGCAGAATCAAGTACCTTTTCTCCAGAGTCGCTCGATCTATCAGGTAGTTGAGCTTCGTGAAAAAAACGAGATCATCAAGGGCGAACCGTCTCTCTCTACTGAACTCCAATATGCCATTATTGAAGTACCTTCAAAAGAACTTTCGCGTTTTGTCGTTCTTCCGAAAGACGGAAAAAAGAACTACATAATGTTTCTTGATGATATCATTCGTTATTCCTTGCGTGAGCTGTTTCCCAGATATGAGGTAGGAAACGGATACGCAATAAAGCTTGTGCGTGATGCAGAGCTGTACATAGACGATGAGTTTCAAGGTGACCTATTATCGAAGATGGAACAGGGTCTGCGCAATCGTAAGCGTGGAATACCTTGTCGATTCCTCTATGACCCCGAGATGCCGGAGTCATGTCGCACCATGCTTGCGAAGTTCTTACGTTTACAACAAGATGATCTCATGGCCGGTGGGAGATACCATAACTTCAGCGATTTCTTCACATTCC
>DATDEW010000169.1:0-8594 GCA_036522935.1 Kapaibacterium sp. (SeqCode) | reverse complement strand
CTACCTGAACGGTACACTCATCAGCTAACCCAGCTGCTACGATGTTCTTCGCAACATGGCGTGCTGCGTATGCAGCCGAGCGGTCAACCTTTGATGGGTCTTTACCGGAGAATGCTCCGCCGCCATGGGGTGCTCTGCCACCGTAAGTATCAACGATGATCTTACGTCCTGTAAGACCTGTATCACCGTGTGGTCCACCGATCTCAAAGTTGCCTGTCGGATTTACGTGGAGAATGATCTCATCATTCAAAAGATCTGCAGGTATTACGCGAGGAAGAAGATGTTTCTTCACGTCAGCTTTGATGGTATCCATCGAAACACCGGGATCATGCTGTGTCGAGACAACGATCGTATGAATACGCTTGATCTCGCGTCCTTCGTACTCGATCGTTACCTGACTCTTTGCATCAGGACGAAGATACGGCATCAAGTTCGGCTCGTTGCGACGAATGTTCGCAAGCTCTTGTACGAGCTTATGTGAGAAGACGAGTGTTGCCGGCATATACTCAGGTGTCTCGTTCGATGCATACCCGAACATCATCCCCTGATCGCCTGCGCCGCCTGTATCAACACCCATTGCGATATCTGCTGACTGCGAATGGATAGCATTGAGCACACCGCAGGAATTACCGTCGAACATATACTCTGCTTTGGTATAACCGATACGGTTAATGACAGAGCGTGCAATTTGTTGAAGATCAATATATGCTTTTGTCGTAACTTCACCACCGATAACAGCAAGTCCCGTCGTAACGAAGGTCTCACATGCAACGCGGGAGTTCGGGTCTTGCGCGAGCAATGCGTCAAGCACTGCATCGGAAATTTGATCTGCTACTTTATCGGGATGTCCTTCTGATACGGACTCTGATGTAAAAAGATATGACATGTATAGTTGGTTACGAATTACTTAGTGAAAATCTATCTCTGAAGAGTCTCCGGCGTTGACGCGCTTGAAGTTACCGCGTACGTTTCCGTTATTGCCGACAATAGAGTTATCTAAAAGAACAGAATTTGCAAAAGATTCGTCGCCAATAATACTATTTCGGATGATAGAATCTGCGACGGTTGCCCCTGCTCCGATGGTAGCATAGGGACCGATGATAGAATTTGTTATATGGGCATCGGGTGCAATAAAGACCGGTGGTATCACAACAACGCCGCGTATCTCACGGCTTGTCGTCTTCTCGTCAAGCAAGTGTCTGTTCGTCGAGAGCAGTGTTTCCGGCTTACCGCAATCGTACCAACCATCAACGGTAAAGGTAGAGAACTTCTCGCCTTTATCTATCATCGCCTGGAGTGCATCAGTAAGTTGATACTCGCCTTTCGTGCGTCTGTCGTTGGTAATATTATCATCAAGACATGCAAGAAGGAGTTCGGGGTTCTTGATAAAGTACAATCCGACGACTGCAAGGTTTGACGTTGGGTTCTCCGGTTTCTCGATAAGCTTGGTGATGGCACCTGCCGTCACTTCCGCAACGCCGAAACGACGCGGGTCATCAACATACTTAACTCCGAGCGAACTAACCGGAGAATTTATTACAGGCGCAAGATCAACATCGTAAATAGTATCACCCAAAATGATAAGTAACGGCTCGCCTTTTGGCGGGAAGGATTTTCGTGCCGTCCAGATGGAATGCCCAAGTCCGAGCAGCTCATCTTGTGTGACAAAATCAACGCTAAGGTTTTTATGGTGAGTCCTGACATACTCCTCGACAAGCCCGCCCATATACCCGACGACGATCGTTGCACTCGTAACACCGTCACGAGAGATACGGTCGAGGATATGACCTAAGATGGGCTTTCCGGCAACGTTCAAGAGAACTTTGGGAAGCGAGTATGTATGTGGGCGCAAACGCGACCCGACTCCGGCTACTGGTATGATTGCATGCATATTATTACAAAAATACGGAATTTGGGGGTTAGGGAATGGAGAATTGGGATTGGGTCATCGAAACTCCAAAGTTGTCATTGCCGAGCGAAGCGAGGAATCTGGAATTAGAATACACTTTCGGAAATAATCTATTTCCAGATTCCTCACCTTCGCTTCGCTACGGTTCGGCAGTGACATCCATTCCCTATTCCCCATTCTCCATTCCCCACCAACCATTCCCAGAAAACAATTCTCTCCCATTCGTGTTAGTAATAGCAATGACGAAACATCTATACTTTTTACTCCTACTCGCGGCAGTAGTTTCCTCTTGTAGTGAGGTTACCCCGCTCAATCAGTTTCAGGATATTGCCGAAGTTCAGTGGAAGAACGACGGAAGCGGAATGCTCTCCTTTATCGAACGGGCCAACGGCGATAACGGCGGGACTCTTTCAGGTGCCTACTCGCTCTATGAATTAAATAGTGACGGCTCGCTCGGCTCACAATACGAAACCGGCACTACAGCAATTCAGGGGTTCTCCTTTGCTATCTTTATGAATGATAATGGCACAAAAGCCATCACACAAATGGGAGCATATGATGTTTATGAAATTGATATACCATCAAAGAAGGCAACTAAGCGCATTACCGGCTTGTATCTTATCGCTGCATCGAACGACGGACGTTTTGTTGTAGGCACGTTTTCCCCGCCACGTCAACCCATCAAGACCGTAAGTATATTTGATATGACATCTGATAGTCCGCGTGTAGTTACACAATTTGATATAACGGGTATTAAGAATAACCGAGGAGTATGGCTTGATAATGGTACGTTCGGCGTCGCAGTAACGGACTCAATTGGTTACCATATCAGTATCTATGATACGACAGGAACAATGCTGAATACAATCGCGAATGCTGATATATCGAATCACAACATTCATTTCGATGCGGATTCCAGGTACCTATACTTCCGTAATAATGACGGAAAAGTTATTAGACAAAATGTTGCGACCAACGAACGCGAGACGGTCATCAATAAACCTACCGTCCAAAATTTCGATGTGACCGCCGATGAATACTTCGTTGTTTACAGTATTTTGGAATCAGATAAAGGCAAAATGTATAAGTACTATGTCGATCAAAGATTAGAATTTTCTGCTATCACTGATGATGTCCTTGCAGGAGCATATCTTTCACCGCTTGAAGATAAGCTGTCGTACGTTCATTTCGTCGTGGTCAATCAGTACGATGTGAAGGTAATCCCATTTTCAAAATAAGGCAATAAAAAAGGCAGTCATAGTGGACTGCCTTTTATCAAAACCACGAATCGTTAGTTTACAACTTAGCTTGAGTTGTTGCTGTCTTCGTAGCACCTTCTGTCATCTTTGCACCCTTTTTGCTTGCACAGCAATCAGGTGTTGACTTGCCGGCTGTCTTGGTTGCCTTTGTAGCACACGCTGCTTTATCAGCATCGCTGCAATCTTTCTTAGCGCCCGTAGCCGTAGTAGCTGTCGAAGGAGCACAAACCTTATCGGTTGATGCTTTTGTCGTCTTAGCCTTTGCGTGACCGTCGCAAGCGTTCGCTGCGCCAGCTCCTACAAAGAGAGCCATAACTGCGAGTAAAAGTACTTTTTTCATATCCGTATTAACTAGTTAATTAACTACAAAACTGTTAGGGGTAATTAACTAACGGAGCGGAACCCCTAAATGTTTCACTCGAAAATTGCTTTTCTGTGTATCTTGTCCCCTTCTCCCTTTAAGGGAGAAGGGTTAGGGATGAGGGTAAACTCTCTATTTAACAACCACCATCCGTATAGTCCGAATCTCGCCAAATCCGACATTCAACCGCAGATAGCAGGTACCCGACGATAAGCTCGGCGACAAGATTATCTGCTCTTCATGCTTACCCGCATCAGCAAAGTCCGACCTGCGGGCAAATACTTGGTTACCAAGTGCATCATGGATAGTATATCCGATGAACCCGCTACGAAGAAGCTCATACTTGAGTGTTGTGCTTCCTGTCATCGGATTTGGTACTACTGATGCACCACCAAGATAGACTGATGATAACACTGGCTTCTCATGTGATACATCAAGCTTCTTTAAGAACCCAAGACCAAGCGAATCAAGGTCATGGAGTGTTGAGTCAAATGGAACCGTCGTATCACCAAGACGCCAATAGTATAAACGGGCATTCAAGCCACTACGGTACAATTCATCCCACCCCCATTCGGGGCAATAATTGTTATCCATCATATATTTGAATATAGTCATGGGCGCATTCGGGTATCGTTCTCCCTCTGAGAATGCATAAGTATTTGCAATAGCATTCACTACTGCACAGAAATATAACGGATTTTTCGTATTAAGAAAAATTACAGATACCAACCATTCTCTGAATACTCTATAACGTGCTGTATCATTTTGGTCAAAGTTTTGACATGCTGCTCTTATCTTTGTGAAAGTTAAATGCGTGTTATCTTCATTTGCACAAAGCTCAATAAATCTACGTAATGTATCATACTGCATCTTATATTCAGAAGGATTACTCGGCGTACCGTATTCCCAATCTCGCAAATGAGCACATGTATCATAGTCAAGAGTACTGAGTAGATTGCTGTGTCGCGCTTGCCCGAAGCCCACAATAGGCATAGCACAGAGAAGTAGGATATAGATGATCTTGCGCATGCAATAACAAATCACTCAAAAAGGGAAATAATTGCAGGAAACGTAGAGCCTTTGGAGACATCATTCTCTTTCGTATATTTGCATTTATTCACAAACTGTTACTTTACCAATGAAATATCGTCTCTTATTACTTCTGGCTTTTGTATTTGTATTTTCTGCTTGCAGCGAGGATGAAGCTACCGAACGTACTTATAAGATCGGCATGGTGCCATGGGCTGCATACTCACCGTTGAACGTCGCTGATGCGAAAGGTTTTTGGAGCGAACTTGATCTTAATGTCGAGGTCGTAAGCTATAATTCAAATACCGACCTCAATGCTGCCCTCGAGGCAGGGACAATTGATATTGCTCTTGATATGATAGGCAGTTGGGTTGATCTGCGTCTGCAAGGAAAGCCCATCACCGTTCTTGGCGAGACCGATTGGTCTGATGGTGGTGATAAGATAATCATGAAAAGCTCTGCAACTGTCCCGTCGCTTATAGGAAGTAAACTCGGAGTATATCTGAATCTTCTCTCGGTAAAATACTTCGTCGATAAATTCTTGCAGGCAAATGGCGCATCACTCGCTGATTTCATCATCGAAGAAGTATCTAACCCCGACGACCTCTCGGCGAAGTTCATTGACGACACATACCCTATCATCGCCAACTACGACCCCGCTGCTGCGAAGGCAGTTGCAAGCGGAGGAGTTGTTGCTGCTACGTCGAAGGATTACCCCGGCTGTATCCCCGAAGGTTTTGCTGCACGTACTGACCGTCTTGCTGATATCCCGCATGCAGACCTTGTCAATATCTTCAAGGGCTGGAAGAAGGCAGCATCATGGGCACTTGATGGAGCAAATAAAACAGAGTTCTACCAAATTCTCAAGACAAAGACCTTCCCAAACGACAACCTAAGCGATGGTGCTCTTGATACGAACCTGGCGCAGGTTCGCATTCATACGAATTCCGAGCAACTGACGGTTAATCAGGCAGGCGGAACGCTTGATACGTATTTTTCCGATATCCTGCTCTTTGCAAAGAGTCATGGCTTCCCTACTCATACACTGACCAAGACAGATATACTTGATAATTCTGCGTTGATCGAGGCGTTGACTCCGTAAATGACGTTTCGCCCCTACGGGGCTCCGGGATTTTGTGTTTTATCGTGTCCCAGGGCTTACGCCCTGGGCTAGCGACATGTCGCTCCTAACGGAGCTGGGGATGGGAGCAGGTCGGAGACCTGCGGCACGATAAATACATAGAATATGCAAAATATTGATAATTTGTTGATAAAATGTTTGGATTTCGGCATTTTATTTCGTATATTTGTATGTCTTAGTTCGTCAATCGTCGAAAATGCCTCTTTTTGATGATTCTTCCTAATTCCAGACTCTTCGCTCTGAATGACGGACTGAAGTCCGTCCCACTACCGCCTCAACCATATCACCACACCTCTATACGACCTCTTCTCAAATGTATATTATATCCAGATTCCTCATTTCGCTTCGCTCTATTCGGAATGACACTAGTCGCCGTAACTCCTTATTCAGTGGGGAAAGGTAGGAGCAAATCGAAATAATTAGAATGTTGAATTATATATTAGTTACAAGGAAAGTGACAAATAAATATGCCCGCCCCCCCATTCCTGATTCTCCACTTCCTTAACCCACCATTTTTCCCGAACCAATGTCATGATATAAAAGTTATATGTGGCTCTGAAATTTAGGTTTTTTTATTAAAGTAGTACAATGACAAAGCAAGAAAAAACCGGAGTTGTAACTGAACTCGGTGAGATTCTTAATGGTGCTTCGAGTATCTACTTTACGGATTACAAAGGTTTGACAGTTTCGCAAGCAACTGACCTACGTAATAAATTCCGTGAAGCAGGTGTGAAGTACCGAGTCGCCAAAAACACACTTATCAAAATTGCGCTTACCGAAAAGGGGCTTGATGTTGATAGGTTGGAAGAAACGCTGACCGGACAAACGGCACTTGCCTTCGGATTCGAAGACCCTGCCGCTCCTGCGCGTATCCTCAAAGAATTCAACGAAAAGAACGCTGATCGCCCTGTCTATAAAATGGCATGGCTTGACGGTACTATCTATGACGGAAAGCAGCTCAAGTTCCTTGCAGCGCTCCCGACAAAGAAGGACCTTCTCGGCTCTATCGTTGGCAGCCTCCATGCCCCGATAACGGGTATTGTCGGCGTGCTTGGCGCACTCCAACGCGATATCGTCTATATCATGGATGCTATCGAGAAGAAGAAAGCCGAAACAGCAGCATAAGGATAACGCAATTTTTTTAACAACACTTTTAATTCAATAGGAGTAATTACCATGGCAGATATCAATGCAATCGTAGATACGATCTCCGCTCTTACCCTTGGCGAAGCAGCCGAGCTCAAAAAAGCTCTCGAGGATAAGTTCGGAGTATCAGCAGCAGCACCTGTAATGATGGGCGGCATGATGCCCGCAGCAGGCGGCGGCGCACCGGCAGCAGAAGAGAAGACAGAATTTGATGTCATTCTCGCTGATGGCGGCGCACAGAAGATCAATGTTATCAAGGCAGTCCGTGAGGCTACGGGTCTTGGCTTGAAAGAAGCAAAGGACCTCGTTGACGGCGCACCAAAGCCTGTTAAGGAAGGAATTCCGAAAGCTGACGCAGAGGCACTCAAGAAGAAACTTGAAGACGCCGGTGCGAAGGTTGAGCTTAAGTAATCTCGAAATTACTTACTGATCTATGAGAGACCCCGTAGCAATAGCTTCGGGGTTTCCAATTTCTTAGAGCGCCTAACCCGTTTGCGCTGCAGCTATTTCCGAAACTTAACCACTTCCCTAAGCGTAGTCCACTGATACATTTTTATGAAGACATTGCAACGACTACTTTCCCTACTTCTTCTTATCGTTCTTGCCAGCACCGCATCAGCCCAGCAAGACCCCGTTCTGAAAACACTCCAAGATGAACTTGACCGAGAATATACTGTCTTGAAAAAGCAGGATGTTCCTCCGTACTTCGTCAGCTATAATCTCGGCGATGAGCAGAACGTCACGATGGTTACAAGCTATGGTGCCCTCCAGAGAAGCGACTCCAGTCGCAACAGAACTTTGCTCGTTGATCTTCGAGTCGGCGACTATATGCTTGATAATACGCATCAGATTCGAGGCGGCGGCGGTATGTTCGGCGGAAGCGGATTTGCAGGAGCCAATACCCGACAAGCACCTATCGAGAACAACGACAAGGCGCTCAAGTTGGTCTTATGGCGCGAGACAGATGCAGCATACAAAGCAGCACGCGAACGTTTTGAGCAGGTCAAGACCAATCGTAATGTGAAGGTCGAAGAAGAAGACACCTCTGCAGATTTTACACGGCCAAAGGGAGACCCCATCTCACTGTATGAAGCACCTGTTGAGATGTCCGGCTACTTCCCGAACCGCACAGCTTGGGAAAATAAGCTCCGTAGCTTTTCAGCTGTCTTCAAAGGGGTTGAGCATATTTATGAAGCAAAGGCATCGCTTGTAGCGACGATCATCCGTAAATACTTCATCTCTACTGAAGGAACGAAGATGGCGTCGAATCAGATCTATGTTCGAATCATGATCCAGGCAATGACCAAAGCCGATGACGGAATGGAATTGCCGCTTTATAAGAGTTACTTTGCCTTTAGCCCTAAAGAACTGCCATCTGACGAAGTTATCCTTGCAGATGCGCGGCAAATGCTTACTACGCTCAAACAGATGCGTAGTGCACCCATTGTTGATCCTTACACAGGACCATGTATCTTATCCGGAGGCGCCTCCGGCGTATTCTTCCATGAAATCTTTGGTCATCGCATCGAAGGTCACCGCCAGAAGAACGTGAACGAAGGACAGACCTTCAAAAAGAAACTTGACCAGAAGATACTTCCGGATTTCTTATCGGTAGTTTTCGACCCGACACAAAAAATGCTTGGTAAAACACCGCTCATGGGAGGATATGCATTTGATGATGAAGGTGTAAAAGCCGGACGTATATCGGTCGTTGATAACGGTATCTTCAAACTTTTCCTCATGGGTCGC
>DATDEW010000168.1:0-3656 GCA_036522935.1 Kapaibacterium sp. (SeqCode) | reverse complement strand
TTTGATAATATCGTAGTTTGTATGTATGCCGCCTATATTCCATTGGGGATAGTTAGGATCATTTGGAGAATGAGTGTATGCTTGTCCTCTAAAAGTTACAGAGCAAGGAAATCCGTTATCATGAATAAAGGTACCTACGGTGTCCGCTTCGCCAACTATTAGCTCTTTCCCGATCGGAATAAACGCAACTGTTACATTATTTTGTGATACGGCAATAGCAGGCAGCAATAACAATGCTAAGAGTATGAAACAAGAAGTTTTTCCAACTTTGATCATACATAAAAGACAGTTATGTGTCCAAAAGGTGACAATCTATTTATCTACAAGTTAGGGCAAATAATGTTGCCCCTTTAAATGCCTTTTACGCCGCCTTCACAAGCTCACCGTGTTGAGGGATGGTGATGTCGTAGAGCGTCTCGTCGCTGCCGATGATCGTGCCGCGCTTCCACGGTTTATCACCGGTGATCATTGCCTGTATTTCCATCAGAGCTTTCAGGACAGAGTCAGGGCGTGGCGGACATCCGGCTACATAAATATCAACAGGAATGAACTGGTTAATCCCTTGCACTACCGAATAGGTACGATAGATGCCGCCGCTTGAGGAACATGCTCCCATTGCGATGACATACTTCGGCTCCGGCATTTGGTCATATATTTTCTTGACGACCTTTGCCATCTTGTAGGTAACTGTGCCTGCAACGATGAGCAGATCGGACTGGCGAGGTGAAAAGCGAAAAACTTCGCCGCCAAAACGAGCAACATCATAACGCGGACCTGCGAACGCCATCATCTCAATAGCACAACATGAAATACCAAGCGGCATAGGCCACACAGCGTTCTTTCGCGCCCAGTTGACGAGTGAATCAAGTGTCGTCGTCAGAAACCCGTCTTTTTCCAATGAATCGTTCAATCCCATTCCAAAGCTCCTTTTTTGAGGACGTAGATGTAGGCGATAAATAGTAATCCGATAAATAAGAACATTTGTCCGATAGCAAATGCTCCAATCTTATCAAATGTAACTGCCCACGGGTAGAGGAAGATAAGCTCGATATCGAAGAGAATGAACAGCATACCTACCGTGTAGTATTTAATACTCACGCGCTCCCGGGTCGAGCCAATAGGCACCATACCCGATTCGTACGTCGAGAGCTTCTCTTTAGACGGCTTTTTTGGTCCTATCCATTTGGAAAGATTCGCCATGATAGCCCCAAAGCCAAAAGCGACGATGAGCATTAGAGCAAGCGGTATGTAGTTCGAGATCATTAGTGCAAAAATACGATGTTTTGAGGCGCATATGAATGAATTCCTTTTATGTCCGTTACTTAGCAGTTAATAAAAGTTAAAATACGCAATTATCACGGTAAAAAATATACTTATTAACTATTTGAATAAAGTATTTTTTTGAATTGTTGTTATATAACTGATAAAATAGTGTAACTGAGGTAATTCCCAATCGTTTCATTGATAGTCTGCTTTCTCTATCCCCCGAGAAAAGGCGGCTTGAGGTTCGTTACTTTCACACTTCACTATCAAAGATAACGATGAAAAATAAATACCGAAATATACTGGTATCAGCCATCATCATCTGTCTGGGGTTTTCGAGTATAGCATTTGGCCAGTCTGATATACCACGAGGAGATCGTTCTCCCGTTTTTCTTGACAGCACAAACCCTGAACCTCCTCTGATCACAGTAGCGGTGAATACGACACCTACTCCAGGAGCTATCTTCCTGTCAAATTTCGGATGGGGGTATGGAGAAGCAGATCCTCATTTACTGATCCTCAACAATGATGGTTCTATCATTCAAAAAAAATATCTACAGGCTACAACAGGCACAGGATTCCGGATGCAAACAAATGGGACTCTTTCATTCTATAGCGAAAGTGAGCAGAAGTTCTATATTCTTGATTCTAATCTAAACACCATCAAAACAGTAGGGGCAACAAATGGGTATCAGACCGATGATCATGAACTCGTTTACTTACCGAACGGCAATTACATTCTTATTGCACTTACGCACAGGCAGCAAGACATGTCACCTATCACCCCCGGTGGGTCAGAACTTGCCACTATCGTTGGTAATATTATCCAAGAATATGATGAGAATGGAAATATCGTCTTTGAATGGCTTACTGACCACCATTTTAAGATAACAGATGTAACACACGTAGATCTAACAACCGATAGAATAGACTACTGCCATGCTAATGCTGTCGATGTTGACCATGACGGAAACCTGCTTCTATCAAGCAGGCACTTGGATGAGATAACGAAGATCAACCGCACAACAGGCGAGATAATCTGGAGATGGGGGGGCAAGAATAACCAATTCACATTCATTAATGACACATTAGGATTTTCGCATCAGCATTCTATCCGAGTCATTCCCAATGGAAACTATATCCTTTTTGATAACGGAAATTTTCATAATCCACCGGTATCAAGGGTCTGCGAATACATAATAGATACTGCTTCAATGACTGCGACGCTTGTTCGTGAGTTCAGACATTCACCGGATCTATATTCGCTTGCGATGGGGTCCATACAGTATCTTGATAATGGCAACTGGCTTATTGGATGGGGTTCAAACTCAAGCGTAGCCGTAACAGAAGTAACACCTTCGGGCGAAACTGTCCTGGAAATGTCTATGCCAAATGGCGATGTAAGCTACCGAGCATACAAATTTCCATGGCAGAAACCTCTTTCGGCAGTTAATGAGACATCGGTTAACACAGTAAGCGTTATGTGTTATCCTAATCCTTCATCAAGTATTTTTCATGTTGAATATGAACTTTCAACACCTGAAACAGTGACGATCTCGGTAGTAGATTGTCTTGGCAGAATTGTAAGTATTGAAAATGAGATCAGGTCATCAATTGGCAAGAACAAGCATACGGTGGATATTTCAGGATTCCCAAATGGTGTTTACAAATGTATACTCTCAACTCAAGGACAAAAAATCTGGACTACTATAATTAAGCAATAACCGATACAAACAGTTGATGTCCCTCCATGAAAGGTTAATAAATTATATACATAATAATTGGAGCATATTACCATTAACCAAAATTATGAATTTAGACTACCAAGACCTTGTAACTGGCATAGTACTTGTTCGTTATAACAAGTATGTATACTAGCTTAGTCTAGCTTGAGTATGTTCGTTGTAGTCTTATTTTTATAGTCCATGTATAAATTTTACCGTTTTTGTTATAGTATCGTTGTAGTCTTTTCTATCATCTGCACTTCACTCGGTTCACCAGTAGCAGAAGCTTCGCAAAAAGCACAAATTTCCTATCAGTATCCTCTTCGCTCGGCAAAAAATGTGTTCCCTACCACGGGCATCGGCATTCGAGTCAGCAAAACAGTAGATAAACGAGATCTTACAAATAATGTGATTCGCGTTGTAGGCAGCAAGAGTGGGGTTGTCGCCGGTAGCATTACACTCGTAGATGATAAGCGAACTGTTATCTTTACACCAACGTCACAGTTCCAGTTGGGTGAAAAAGTAACGGTTGAAGTTGGTGGTAGTCTACCTGAAACATCTTTCGATTTTACTATTTCTTCTGTACTTCCAAGATTCACCGGCAGGAAAGTATCGGAAGAAGAATCATACCTTCCCTCTACCCCATTTTTACAGCTTCCGATGGACACT
>DATDEW010000167.1:0-3344 GCA_036522935.1 Kapaibacterium sp. (SeqCode) | reverse complement strand
TCGCGGATTGAATGTTGACTACCTTATCGAAGGCGCTGTTAGAAAAAACGGTGAGCAGATAAAAATATCAGTTCAACTTTTTGACTCACAAAAAGACGAGACCTTATGGAATGAAAGCCACAAAGGAGTAATGGATGATATTTTTGACATCCAGGAAAGCGTAGCAAAGAAAACAGCCGATTCTCTAAAGCTATCTCTCTCACTCGAAGAAGCAAAGATACTCGAAGTTCGTCCGACAGAGAACACAAAAGCATACGAATACTTCTTGAGGGCGATACAACTTGCTGACCTGAATACTCGCGCTGACTTCGAGAAAGCGCTTGTACTCTTAGAACTTGCCATAGAGCTTGATCCAACATTCCCAGACCCCTTCCCGCTAAAGGCACTCATACTCTCGAACTTTTACCGAGTGTATGATAATAATCCGGAGCTTATCCGTCAAGCAGAAGAGGCAATAGAAAATGCACTTGCGATTAATAGCAATATGCGCGAAGCATACCTTGCAAGAGCAACACTTTCAACTATCATCGGCAAAACCGACGATGCGATTCAAGCTGCACATAAAGTAATTGTATTGAACCCAAATCTTACGCAGGGATATTTTGCTCTTGGATTTGCTTACTCAAGTTTGAATGATAGCCAGAAGGCAATCGAATGGTATCAAAAAGCGAAAGATGTTAATCATGAGAATACATTTGCTTATTGGAATATCTTTGTGCACTCTACCCGATTGGGGAATCAAGTCGATGCTATCTCCATAGCCAACGAAGCGATACCTCTTTATAAGCGACGTCTAGAACTTGCGCCAAATAATCAGTTCTTACGCTCTAATCTTGCAAGTTTTTTAATAAAGATTGGCAACGTATCTGAAGCAGAGGAGATCATTAACTCTCTTGTACGTGACTCTTCAACTGATTCGATCATACTCTATAACATAGCATGTCAATACGTTCAGTCAGATCAACTTGATGCGGCAATGAATACATTACGCAAAGCATTCAAAAAGGGATTTCGGAACATCAAGCTCATCCAAACCGACACCGATCTCGACCCACTTCGTACAAGAAAAAATTTTATACAACTTTTAGAAGAACATCCATCGGAGTAATAATCAAATGACACAAACGATTAACTCGTCACTTTTTACCAACAATCGCAAGCACCTTGCAGAACGGTTACTGCCGAACTCTATCGCCGTCTTCAATGCGAACGACATTATGCCGACGAATGCGGACGGTACGATGCGCTTCAAACAGAATAGCGACCTTTTCTACCTAACAGGTGTGAATCAGGAAGAAACAATACTTCTTATCTTCCCTGATGCTATTGAAGAAAAGAATCGGGAGATACTTTTTTTGCGTGAGACAAGCGAATATCTGACTATCTGGGAAGGTAAAAAACTTACAAAAGAGGAAGCAAAAGAAGCTACGGGAATACAAAACGTACAGTGGTTATCCTCATTTGATAATCTCTTCCGTCAACTCATGACGAATGCCGATAATATTTACCTCAACACAAATGAGCATAATAGAGCGAGTGTAGTTGTCGAGTCTCGTGACTTGCGGTTTATACATCATTGTAAAGAGCTATTCCCGCTTCACTCATATCACCGCCTTGCACCGATCATGCAAAACCTGCGTGAGATCAAATCGCCGGAAGAGATCGCATGTATGCGAAAGGCTTGCGAAATAACTGAGAAAGGCTTCCGCCGCATCTTGAAGTTTGTCAAACCAGGCGTTATGGAGTATGAGATCGAGGCAGAATATGCTCATGAATTTATACGCAATGGGGCTGGATTTGCGGACTACCAAGCCATCGTAGCATCAGGGCCAAGTGCATGTGTATTACACTATGTCGAAAATAATAAGGCTTGCAATGACGGCGAGCTCCTTTTGATGGACACTGCCGCTGGCTATATGAATTACAATGCAGATATGACACGCACAATCCCCGTGAATGGCCGCTTTACTGCGCGTCAGCGACAAGTATATGATGCTGTCCATCGCGTTATGAAATTGTCAACCAAATTCATGAAGCCAGGCATTACAAAGAAAGAGTGGCATGACTATACAGAAGAGATCACTACGAAAGAGTGCGTTGATCTTGGTCTATTTACAATGGATGAAGTAAAAAATCAAGATAAGAACAAGCCACTTGTAAAGAAGTATTTTATGCATGGCGTTGGTCATTACTTGGGACTCGATGTGCATGATGTCGGTGATATGTATGCCCCGTTCCGGGCCGGGAATGTCTGGACGGTCGAACCCGGTATTTATATTGTTGAAGAAGGTATCGGCGTTCGCTTGGAGAATAATATCCTGATTACCGCAAATGGCAATGAAGATCTGATGGCGACGATACCGCTTGATGCTGGTGAGATCGAAGAGCTGATGAACGCTTAGTGCCCTTCGCTCGGTAAGATTTTACCCCGAAGGAACGAAGGACACTAAGGTCACAAAGTTAAGCTATTGCTTTACTACTTTTCGTATATAGGTTTTGCCATCAGCATACAGGCGGACAAAGTATGTACCTGCGGCAATATCATTGGTTGAATAGTTGATCGTGTTCTCCCCTGCCGGATATGCTCCTGATCCGATAGAAGCCATGCGCTGGCCAAAGATATTCAATAGGTCGCATTCTATATTCATCCGTTTGTCAGAGTAGAAAGAGATAGTGAAGTCGCTCAAGAATATAGCTGGGTATACCCCCTTAACTTTTATCGGCTCATTTTCTTGCTCTCGTTTCACATCA
This sequence comes from Kapaibacterium sp. (SeqCode), assembly GCA_036522935.1. GTDB lineage: Bacteria > Bacteroidota > Ignavibacteria > Palsa-1295 > Palsa-1295 > DATDEW01. The sequence continues at coordinate 593 of DATDEW010000167.1, read as the reverse complement.
GCAGAGCCATTGAATAAGAACCAATAAGGATTATACAGAGGTGCAACGAACTGATAGTAGCGAAGATTACCGGCGCTATTAAAGAACAATAATGATCGGTTAGAAACACTTGAGAAGACAAGCTGTGCATCGTTCGGTGCGAAGCTTGGCTTATCTGCATCAAGTATTGGGTTATTATTGATGGTACTCTTATAGACTTCCAACTCGAAGAGGTCTCCGGTCTCAAAGTTCGCTAAGGCGACATCATATGTTCCGTCATTTCCAATCACGTTAAATGCAACAATATCAGGATCTGTATTACTATAGATGATATTACCTACGCTAATACCTTCCGGCTGTGCAGGAATAAGATTGTATATCTTCTTTGTTTCGAAGTTCATCTCGTACATACTCCAGTATGAGTACGATGTACCTGCGACACTTTCCTCATTATATGCATCAAATGAGAGCTTGTCATTATATTTGTTTGGCGACCAGCTCATCACATCAGGATACTGTATGCTTTCAACACCACTACCATCTCCACCTTCAACAGCAAGTTCATATTTTGAAAGAGCAACTCCATCAAATATGTAAATATTCGGGTCTTTTGC
>DATDEW010000166.1:0-2152 GCA_036522935.1 Kapaibacterium sp. (SeqCode) | reverse complement strand
GAACGGATACGCAAGGTATCATCGAACCGAAAGCAACATTTATCGCGCGGTTTTAGAATGAATCGCCGCGAAGTTTGCGGGCGCGTTTTCTGGCTTCAGTGCAGAGCGAAGACTTATCATATCTCTCGAGAAATTCTTCATACATCTTCTGTGCTCGCGGCTTATCTTTTAATTCTTGTTCGACAATCTCCGCAGCACGGAATCCTGCTTTATCGGCAAGCGGACTTGTGTTCGTTTTATCCTGCATCGTCTCAAGGAGCGTTACGGCATCCTGTATTTTTCCAACTTTAACGAGTAGATCGGCAGAGCGGATCGTCGCATCGTCGTTGACAAGTGCGTTTGGTGAGCTTTCGCGGATAGATCCTAATGCAGAAAGCGCAGCCTGGTAATCGCGGGCAAGGACAGAAAGGTCAGCTTGTGCGTATAGCTTGAGAGCGGCATTGTTGCCTTGTTCCTGATTCTCTTCAATGAACGTCCGAAGTGCAATGGCATCATTCGCATAGTCGCTCGCAGCATCACTTGCAACAATCGTTAGGATAGAAAAAGACGAATCAAAATTGCCGTTATAGTACTCAATGCGACCGCGTTCGTATATGATGCGATTTCCAATATCAGTATCTTCAGGACGCGAGCGCTGCGCCAAGAGCTTTTCTACATTGCCAAGATTATCTTGTGCACCTGCTATATCGCCTCTGGCAAGAGCTATTTCTTCGAGTGCAAAGAATGCTTCGCGTGTTCGCTCACTTGTGCCTGTTGAGCGTGATATCATTTTAGAATAGATACGATGAGCGCGCTCAAGATCGAATAGAGTCTTAAATGCTATGTCCCCGGCACGTTGGTAAGCTTCGAGCGATAGGTCTGAGTGGCGAGTCTCACTACCAAACCTTTCAAATTCATGTACGACGCTGCTAATGGAAGCCGTATCTTTTGTGAGTGCGAACTGGGCTTTTGTTTTTAACGCACCAAGTTCTGTCTGTGAAATGAAGTAGTCACGGCGCGGGTCGCTCGCTGTCGCTTTCTTCAAACGTTTTAATGCTTCTTCATATGCAGCAACTGCGACTTCAAGCGAACCCTCGGTACGTGCACGTTCGGCGAATTGGAAGAGTTCGTATCCCGAAGCATTCGCATTTTGTCCGGCCGATCTCTCATCAAGTGCAAGAATTACCTGATATGAATTTGGATAGTCTTTTAACTCCCCAAAGCTCCAGGCAAGAAGCCGAAGCTGTGGTATTGTCGCCGCTTTTATATCAATGTTTTGCGTGATAGTCGTTAAGATGGTTTTACGAACCAGAGAATCTTGTGTAAAGACAGAGATGCGTGATTGGACAAGACCCAGCTGCGTTTCATTTTTTGCGAGCATCGAAAGATATTCCTTCGTGCCTTCTTCATACTTACCTATCTTAAAGAGTAAACTTCCGATCTCACCTGTCAACAGATCACCTTCTTCGATCTTGCTTCTGCTGCTTTTAAGGTAATCAAGGGCATCTTCTGTAAGCCCCACATCTACCATTGCTTGCGAGATCGTGACAGTTAGTGAGTATGGATGGAACTCCGCGCCGAGCTTCTCGGCTTTCGTAAAGGCTTCGACCGCTTCACTCCGTTTATTCTGCTTGGCAAGAACTTGAGCAAGTGAGATGTAGATATCAAAACTTTCGCCTTCATGTGTGATGCGTTCACGGACTATTTTCTCTGCTTCATCGAATTTCTTCAGCCCAAAAAGTGACCGAAAAAGTCCTTCGGACGCTTCCGGGAAGGCAGGTCTCTCTTTATGGAGCTCTGTGTAGAGCCGAACAGCATTTACATAATCCCGACCTTGCTCGGATATTTGCGCCAGACGCAACTTCGAGATGAAGTCTTGGTCACTCTGTGTCTGGGCAACAGAAATTACTGACGCAAAAATGAAAACTATGATATAGAGGTATCTCACGAATAATTAGTACGGGATTTTCGCCCTTTTGTAACTTCGATTAGGTCTGAAAAGTCACCTGTCCGGCTGTGTAAATTCTCTGTGCCATTCTTTTTGCCGATTGTGTTATTAGCCCGGATATGCCACCAACGGAAGGATATACGGATTTCGAGCTGCCTATTTACGACCAAACTCCCGAAACGGAGCCGGAAGACAGCGAGGTTCTCCCGATTCTCGAGAATTCCG
>DATDEW010000165.1:0-6434 GCA_036522935.1 Kapaibacterium sp. (SeqCode) | reverse complement strand
CACCAAGGATTTCAGGATCAGATACTATTTCGTGTATATGAGCGGTCATATCTAAAAAACTTAGCTTCCGTTATGATAGTTCGCGCAATAAAAAAGGGCATACTTTCGCATGCCCTTAAACGCTTGACTGTATGTAGATCTACTCTTGCTCTGTCATCGCTGCCTTATCGAGTGTCTTATACATTTCAATAAGCTTGATGAACTCGGCGCGGTAGCCCTCATCATCCTTGCCTTTGGCGGCTTTGGCATTTGTGAACGCACTCTGTATCGTCGAGTTACCTTTGAACTTCGAGTCGCGCAGTACTTGTCCGAACTCTGCTACCGCCATCGCCCACTTGATGTTGTTGCTTGGTGTGAGCGTTGTAATGTCTGCTGCCTTGAGCGGCTGCGTAATAAGCTTCGAGACGGAATCCTTCGGCTCTTTGTATCTGAACTTCACTGTCATGAGTTCTTCACTTGAATTCACAACAGTTGATTGATACTTCAATGCATCAACTGAATCAAGGTACTTGTTTGCAATACCTGCAGGGATGATCTCGTAAAGAGCAGTGACGGTATGTCCCGCCCCAAGTTCACCGGCATCTTTCTTATCGTTGTTAAAGTCTTCTTTTGCAAGTAAACGATTTTCATATCCGATAAGACGATATCCCTTCACCTTCGCAGGATTAAACTCGATCTGTATCTTCACATCTTTCGCAATGGTGTTAAGCGTGCCGCCCATTTGTGTCACGAGCATCTTCTGCGCTTCAAGAAGATTATCAATGTAGCCGTAGTTGCCATTACCTTTATCGGCGAGTGTCTCGAGCTTATTGTCTTTGTAGTTACCCATCCCGTAACCGAGTACGGTTAAGAACACACCCGACTCAAGCTCTTTCTCAATGATGCGCTGGAGTTCGCCGTCGGATGATACGCCGACGTTGAAGTCACCATCCGTGCAAAGGATGACGCGGTTGTTGCCGCTCTTATTGTAGTTCTCTCTCGCTGTTGCATACGCAAGTTTAATGCCTGCGCCGCCTGCAGTTGAGCCGCCTGTGCGGAGTTCTTCAAGTGCGGCGAGTATCTTCTTCTTATCACTTCCTGAAGTTGGCGGGAGAACAAGTCCTGCAGCGCCGGCATAGACCACAATGGAAACTTTATCTTCCTCGCGAAGCTGATCTACGAGTAAGCGCATTGATTTCTTGACAAGCTCGATGCGCGTAGGTCCTTCCATCGAACCCGATACATCAATAAGGAATGTCAGATTTGAAGGTGGTAGATTTTCCTTCGGAATATCTTTGCCTTGTAAGCCGACAAGCACCAATTGATGTGTTCTATCCCACGGGCAAACCGTTGCTTCCGTATTAATAGAGAATGGATGCTCGCTCTTTGGCTGCGGGTAATCATAAGCAAAATAGTTTATCATCTCTTCGATGCGAACAGCATCCTTCGGTGGTGCGCTGCCTTGCATGATGAAACGGCGAACGTTCGAGTAGCTTGCATTATCTACGTCGATAGAAAATGTCGAGAGCGGATTCTCTCGCGCGCTCTTGAACTCGTTCACTGCGATCGAAGAGTAATCTTCAGTATTATAGTCTTGGTCATAGCCCATGAAGCCACCGCCAATGCCTTTGCGGGCATATGTGCCGGCTCCGCTCATTTGCGGTGCCAACACCCCGGGCGAAAAACCTTCCTCTTTTGAATAGGTACTTATTTTCTTTTCTTTCTCGATTCCTGCTACAAGTGAGAAAGAAATATTCGTCGTCTGATTTGCAGAGACGCTAATATTCTTCTGTATCTGATGAATATACGAAGGATGATCCGCCTTCACTGTGTATGTACTTGAGCCGGTCTGCCCGACAGTAACAGCAAGTGTCGCGACGCCTGATGCATCGGTCTTTGCTTTTTGTTTTGTCTCGATGACCTCTATCGTCGCATCTTTGATGGGCGAGTGGGTCACGTTATCGAGAACAGTAACTGATAATGTTCCGCGTTGTGCGGTGGGGAGTGCAAATGCGATGAACGCTCCTGCAAAAAGAAGAAACAGGGCTGAAACGAGAGATTTAGTTTTCATGATATTTCTCCACATGGATATAAACGTGATTGAGGTTTGGAAACTTGATATCTCCAGTGGTACCAATTGCATGCCAATGGCACAATACCTTCAATACACGCAAATTTATACTTTGTTACAGAGAATAAACTACATTCACATTGCAAAAAGCAATGACAGGATGGTGAATTGATTTTCATTTGATAAGACAAAATAAAAAAAGCCGTCCGACGTGGGACGGCTTCTCCTTCTTCCGAACCGAAAGGGTCCTTTTTGGACTCCCACATATCCCTCCGATCCGGTTTCCGGAAATCGTGGAATGAAACTTACTATCTCGATTCGGAAGTACTCACCGTGCGCCTCGCGTAGCCGCGTTCATCATCCACCACTACACATCTCACTTCATACAGCTGCGCGAGCGCGTCACGGTGTGTACCCCGTTATACTCCCTCTTGGGGAGTGTGGCCATCAGACCACTATATCCTATATAAGCAACTTGCGTGCCAAAAGCACCTCGTAAAAAATCTTGTTTTTGCGGAAACATCCGACTCATCCCGCGTGTCATATATATGTATAATACAATCCTTCAAAAACACATGAATACAACACGACGCGATTTTTTACAGTCCTCACTCTCTGCGCTCGCCGGGCTTACTATTGTTGGGTTTGTCAGTCCGACATTTATCGGCTGCGGTGATGACCCCGCCTCTTCGAATACTAGTGATGCCGGAAAAACGATGACGGTTGATGTATCAGCACTTGATGCAAACGGAAAAGCCGTACGGACAAGCTCGCCATCAGGTCGTCCGCTTATCGTTATTCGTCGCGCAAGTGATAGATATGTAACGCTTCTGCTTGTCTGCACTCATCAAAGTTGCAGCGGGACTGACCTCTCGAATAGCACAGTAAGTATCATCTGCGGCTGCCACGGATCAACATTTGATCTCGAAGGGAATGTGACCGCTGGTCCTGCAACGAGCGATCTTTCAAGTTTTACTACAACCTATGAAGCGGTTTCAAAGACCGTGACAATTGCGTTCTAAGGGATGTCTTCTATTCTTAGAGTAAACTATTCTGTACCCCGGCGGATTGATACTCTATGAAGTATATTTTCGTCTTGTGTATAACATTGCTTACTGCTTGCTCTTTTGCGCAAGGGGTAGAAGTGTTCTTATCGCTGACCGCTGAGGATGGGAAAACGACAACTGTCATCATAGATGAGCGCGGTACCTCTGAGATCCCGTATCTTGCCAGAGGGAAGTATAGCGCATCATTGATGCTCTCATCACCTTCATTTACTCCAAAAAGCTTTCCTCGTAGTGTGCAGCTCGAATGGTTATCCGTTGATCGAATAAAGAAACGACGCGTTATCGTTGATAACCAAATGATAGAATTCAAGCGTGATACAAGCGGGGTATTGGTGAGTGGACCGATAGGGAAAGTGCTCACGATTGAAAACGAGGGCAGCTACTCAGCTCTTTGCAAGACTCATATCTCGCCCATCTACACCAAAGAAAATAAGTAGATCAGGAATTTGCTACTATGTTCTCTTCGATCAGATGCTGAATATTCGCTGTCGCATTTCTGACGGTATCCTGATAGACCGTTACCGCTTCATCATACTCTCGTTCACGGATAAGACGGATAAACCTCTTGTATCCTTCGGTCGGGAATTTCCCATCGAATAAGTGATTGCTTATCGTCGCAAGCACGCGTCTATTCATAAGGTAGATGTCGCGGCAAATGCTATACGCATAGGTATTACTAGACGGGCTATGTAACAGGTCGCGGAGTTCGGTAAGCAGATGAATGGTCTGAACCGGCTCTTCGGATTCATCGAGCTGGTCAATGATAGCTTCTGCTTTTTTAAGGAGGGTTTCTGTGTAATGAGGGAGGGCATGAAGGATAATAAGGGGGATGAGCGCAACATAGACGTCACCGACCGTCCGCATATATTTCCGCTCTAATGGCTTGACGATCGTACCCGAGCGGGGGCGGACCTCAAGATACCCTTCACTTTCTAAGATCTTGAATGCTTCGCGAACAGGCACACGACTTGAGCCAAACTCCTGAGCGATCTCACGCTCGGCGAGCTTTGCATTGTCGGCGAGTACACCCGTGATGATGCGCTGGCGGAGTTCGTCAACAATGGTCGTCGATACTGATTTATGGTTGATCGTTCGTATACGAAGCATCCCTATTATAATAGGGAATCGGGTACTTTAGATTCCGCTATTCTTACTTCATTTCTTTCTTGACAAGAGGCGAGATATCGACCGCCGAAGGTGACTGATAGACTACTGCACCTTTGATCATGACAACATCTATTTTCTCACGCTTTGCCACTACGTTGATGGCTTCCCGATACTTTTTAAGTATTGGTCCGTATTTCTCTGCCCGTACTTTTGCCAATACGCCGGTGCTGTTACTTTGTCTTTCGATCGTGTATTGGCTCAGCATCTGATGCATCTTGGATATGGTATCAACTTCCGCTCTGCGCTGATCGCTTGTCATCGAAGCTGTCTTTGCGCGTAGGTTACTTCCTCTCTCGTTAATGAGCTTGGAGTACGCAGCCGCAGTATCTGCCCACGTTCCGATGAGTGCTTTTATCTCTGCCTCAACCTTCTGGGTTTCGGGGAGATCGTTGAGAACAGCTCCCTCATCAACGATACCAACCTTCTGCTGCGCCGATACCGTAGAAGCACAAGCGAGCATACATACCAATACAAGAATACGCTTCATAGAAAAATAGAAAATTGAACACTCACAGAACGCTACGAAAGCGCATTTTGTCCCATAAGGGGCATACCGAGAGTATACCCTTGCATCAATTGAAATATTTACTGCTTTATCAGCTTAACTGTACGTATCTCACCGCCTGAAGTTGATATACGAGCATAATACACTCCATCAGACCATACGTTGCCATTTACCGAGAATCTATGATCTCCTTTTTGTTTGTAACCAAGTCCCTCGCCGTAGACCGACCTTCCGAGCTCATCGAATATGTCAAGTCGAAGCATTGTAGAAGTGGTAAGTTCTACCTTCAATGCAACTTCATCAGTAAACGGGTTACGCTCTGCTGTTACATATGAAAGTCGCGGCGCATTAGAAACAGCACCTCCCGAAGCTACACCAGATTTTCCGCGCAATATTTGAAGATCAAGGTCTTCAAGTGATGGGAGTGTTGTATCAAGCGGTGTAGCAATAGAATCTGTAACGGTGTCCCGCCATGTTTTGATTATATCATCCATGTAGAAACGATAATCTTCTTCGTAATCATCGGGGAGTCCAGTACCAATACAGCGACCTGACTCCTTAACGTACTTTAAAATCGCAATTGCCCCAAGACCATCCCCTCTCCCTCGTGTATCTACATAGTGGAATGTATAAACCAAACTACTTACATCAGCGCACCAGTATAGACTGTCTATGGTGTTAAGATAAAGCACGTCCTTCAACCAACCAACATAATTTATATATCTGTTTGAATCAGTTTTAAGGAAGTCTAGGGAATAAGAAATATCACTAAATGCCCCCCAAGCCCCGTCATAATTTGCGCATTTTTCTATAAAGATCTTACCTGTATCTACTGTACGTTGGTGGAAGTTGGATTGTGAGTTTCTATTTACTCTGTCTTGTAACCACTGGCAATCTAAGGTGTCAATCAACAAACCTTGTTGTTGTTGATTTGAATGTGTACTTTGTCCCCACTCATACCAAATTCCACATGATGGAGTATCATTATTTACGAATGACTCTAATGGTAACACTACACCAACTGTATCGGCAAATATCACCTTCTCCGTTGCAGTATCTTCTTGCGATAATCCCTGAGTTGCACTTGTAGATGTCATAAACGCGAATACATATTTAAGGTCAGAATAACAGCTTTCTAATAAATACTTTGTTGTATCGTAGGCTTGACGATTTTGAAATTCGTCGAGCAACGCATCTGACTTTGTATACAAACTATCACATTCGCTCTTAGGCAAATCAACAGACATTTGACCAAAACCCACAACAGGCACGGCACACAGTATAAAAAGATAGATAATAATGCGCATGCAATAAGTAATCTATCCGGAGGGAAAATAATTACAGGAAACGTAGGGGGTGCTTTTGCCCTGGAAGGGCAACGGCTGGTAGCCAGGGGCTTCAGCCCCTGGAAACAGATACACCACACACCCCAAAGCCCCGAAGGGGCGACGGTAGTTACACCGCATCCTCATCAGGCAACCTATTAATCCTTCATGCGGAATATGATATGAATATAGAGTCCTGCGTATGATGGTGTCATGTAAGTTTACCGTCGCCCTTTCAGGGCTTGTTCAAATACACTTCTCCTTTTCCAGTGGCTAAAGCCACTGGCTATTGACCGTCGTCCCTATCGGGACTAAGAAGA
>DATDEW010000164.1:0-9359 GCA_036522935.1 Kapaibacterium sp. (SeqCode) | reverse complement strand
ATTGATACTGCCGTGATCGTTTGGCAGACGGATATTACTCCTCCCTATTCATCAGAGAACAAGGATAGATCTATCGTAATAGCACAGGGACAGGGAACGACAGGAGTAGAAATGCCGAGTCTTGCTAGCTTCGGAGTAAGTATTTACCCGCAACCAGCCAGAGATAACTATACCGTAGAGGTATCACTGCAAGAAGCAGAGCCAATTACGATAACTGTTTATGACATCCTTGGTAAATCAGTATTGCATAGAGCAGCAACAGGTACATCAGGGATGAACCGCTACCTTTTCCAAGCGAAAGAACTTCCATCAGGTACGTATACGGTTATCACCCGAATAGCCGGTGAGTCGGTGATCAAGAGGGTTGTATTGGAGTGACGTAGCGCAGGTTTCCAACCTGCTCTTTTGCGGAAAAGGGGAACAGGTCGGACAATTTGGGGAAAACGTGGGGGCATATTCGGCAATTGCGTCAAAATATCAAGAATTCCAGCAATTTGTATATTTACTATAAATTAGCGATAAAATTTCGCTTTTTGTGTGGTATGCCAGATTATTTCATATATTTGTATGCCAAAGTTCGTGGATTAGCGAAAATGCCTATTTTCTGAGAGATTCTTCCATATCCAGATTCCTCGCGGAGTTTACACTGAGCAAAGCGAATGTGTTCGGAATGACAATCCCCAGTTACCATACGTCTATACCACCAAATCTCAAATGTGTAAATTTAGAGCACCCACGAAACCCGATACCCGCAACCCGACCCCAAGAGTGCCAAATCGAAATAATTAGAATGTTGAATTATATATGAGTTACAGGGAAAGTGACCGTAATTTAGACTTCCCCATTTTCGTCTGGCATTCCGTCGTATTTTTGCATTCTCATGGACACGCTTTTATCGCCCCAATATAAGATCCGTCTGCCGCTATTTGAAGGACCGCTGGACCTCCTGCTGTTCTTTATTAAGCGCGACGAGCTTGACATCCACAATATTCCCATCCATCACATCACGACGGAATTCCTGGAATACATCAAGATGATGCAGGCACTGGATCTCGAGGTAGCCGGCGAGTTTATCGTTGTCGCTGCCGAATTGTGCCAGATAAAGGCAAAGATGCTCCTGCCGCGCGATGAGCGCCCGGTTGGTGAAGTTGATGAGGAAGATCCGCGAGCCGAGTTGATGCGCCGCCTCTTGGAATATCGCCGCTTCAAGGAAATGAGCGAAAAGCTCTACTCCATGAGCGAAGAAGCAAAAAAACTTTTCTATCGCAAATATTTTGAGGCAGACGAGAATACCTACGTTGACCCCGACGAAGAAGAGAACGCTCTCAAGAACGTAACGCTCTTCCATCTTTTGAATGCCTTCAAGAAAGCAATGGAGCGCGCCCCGCTCATTAAGCGGACCCATGACGTGGAGATGATACCCGTCACGGTTGAGGAGCAATGCGAATTCATCCTCGATGCAGTTTCGATGAAGGGCGAAATGAGCTTTATCGAACTCTTCTCCGAGTTCATCTCCGGTGAACCGCTCGAAGAACTTCCGACGAGTGTCAGACTTCGTATCGTGGTTTCCTTCATCGCAGTACTTGAGCTTGTCCGAAGCAACATGGTAGCGCTTCGCCAGCATGAATCATTTGACGATATCATCCTGTTTAAACCATAGATATGAACGACGAACCAATACATCAAAAGCTTAACATCCCGCCCCCCGAACATAGAGGTGGTGAAATGACGCTTATATGGCGCTGCACGAATTGTGGCTTTATCTTCGATCAAAAATTGGAGATCCCCGAAAATTGCCCGAACTGCAATGCGCACAAAGAATTCTTTGAGCAGGTCACAGAAGACTAATGCCTGCGCCTCGTAACCGGACTCTCAGCCTAAGCGAGCCCGAACGTATTTCCCTGCGCAAACAACTTCTTGAGGCAAGCACACCTCTTGCTGCAAAAGCTATAACGAACAAGATAGTCTGCGGTGATACGGTGGACTTGCTTCCCCAACTTCCAAAGAAATTATTCGACCTTCTCATCCTTGATCCGCCGTATAATATCTCGAAGAAATTTAACACGAATACTTTTAAAGCGCGCGACGAGAAGAAATATGAAGAGTGGTTCGAATCATGGTTCGCCCAGCTGCTTCCGCTGCTCAAGCCAACGGCTTCGCTTTATATCTGCAGCGAATGGGCTACTTCAACGGCGATCTACAATGTGCTTCAGAAATATGTGACAGTCCGCAACCGCATCACATGGGAAAGAGAAAAAGGACGAGGCGCCGCGAACAACTGGAAGAATTCATCAGAGGATATTTGGTTTGCAACGATGTCAGATGAGTACGTCTTTAATCTCGATGATGTAAAGCTCCGCAGGAAAGTATTAGCGCCGTATAAAGATGTACAGGGCAACCCGAAAGATTGGGATAGAACAGAACACGGTGATTACCGCGACACGCATCCCTCAAATCTCTGGACTGACATCACTGTCCCGTTCTGGTCAATGAAGGAAAATACCGAACACCCGACACAAAAGCCGGAGAAGCTCATCGCAAAACTTATCCTCGCCTCGACAAAAAAGAACGGCTTCGTCTTTGACCCGTTTCTCGGCTCGGGGACGACGGCAGTCGTCGCGAAAAAGCTTGGGAGAAAATACTTCGGCATCGAGCAGGACGAAGAATACGCACTCCTTGCAGCAAAGCGGCTGAGAGATGCCGAACTCGACAAGACGATACAAGGATACTCCGATGGTATCTTTTGGGAGAGAAATACTCCGCCCCCCAGACGAAAAAGCTAAAGAAAACGGCACCGTAACGCAAGGTATCGGTGTTAGAACCAGCACGATATGAGACTCGATTACGACAGCCCCGAATCCATTGCCGCCGCAACAGAGGCGCTAATTTTCGCCAGCGATGACCCGCTTTCAGCGGCTGAGCTTCGCTCACTTCTTCTTGGCGAAGAACACCGCCCTGCTACCCTTTTAGGCGAAGCACCCATCCTTGACCAGCCCGAAGAAGAGCAGACTTCCCGCAAGCGGAAGACGCTCGAACACTCGACGATAAAGAGTGCTATCGAACTGGTTAACGGCAGACTCCTTGCAGGAGAATCTCCGTACCACATCGTTGAGATAGCAGGCGGATACCAATTTGCTACCAAGCCCGATTACGCGGTTTTTGTATCGCGTCTTTACAAAGAGAAATCCCGTCGCCGCCTTTCCGGCGCAGCGCTTGAGACGCTTGCAATTATTGCATACAAACAGCCCGTCTCGAAGCCGGATGTCGAGAACATTCGCGGTGTGAACTGCGATGAAGTTCTGAAGTCTCTTTTGGAAAAAAATCTTATTACTATCACCGGACGCTCCGAATCGGTCGGCAGACCGCTCCTATACGGAACGACCGATGATTTCCTCCGCCACTTCGGCTTGCCGTCTGTCAAGGACCTTCCGAAGCCGCGCGAGATAGAGGAAATGATGAAGGATGAATCGGTCAAGGCAACAACGCTTGATGAAGCAGCAGAAGAATTCGTTGACCCTGACGCATCCGATAGTATCACCGTTGATGAGATAATCGCAGTTGATAAAGAAGAAAACACTGAAGCTCTCGCCGAAGCCGCTCAAGCCGAAGAACTCGCCTAAAGCGAGACCCGCAGCAGCTTCCGCAAAACCGGCACCAAAACCGCAGGAGAACTCCATGCGGCTCAATCATTACATCTCATCGGCAGGCATCTCTTCACGCCGCAGAGCTGACGAACTTATCAAGCTCGGCAAGGTCAAGGTCAACAGCAAACTCGTTACCGAACTTGGCGTCCAGATCAATCCGCTTAAGGACAGAGTTCTCGTTGATGGCAAGATCGTCTCGCTACGAGCACGAAATCTGTACTTAGTTCTGAACAAACCCAAGGATACGATAACAACCGTCAAAGACGAGATCGGAAGAACAACGGTTCTCGATTATGTGAAGACACATGACAGGATCTACCCCGTCGGCCGTCTTGATAGAAATACAACAGGCGTATTACTTCTGACAAATGACGGCGACCTAACGCTTCGCCTGACTCATCCAAAATATGAAATTGAACGTGAAGATCACGTCACGCTCGATAAGCCGCTTCTTCTAAAGGATGCTGAAAAGATAGCAAAAGGCGGAGTTGATATCGGCAGAGGAAATATTACATCAGCGATCTACCTTGCCGTATCCAAGAAAGATACCAAGGATGTAACAGTAGTTATCAAAGAAGGAAAGTACCGTGAGGTTCGCCGTCTCTTTGAAGCGTTTGGTTATGACGTAAGAAAGCTTGATAGAACGGTCTTCGCAGGAATTTCACATTCCGGTATGAAGCGCGGCGATGTCAGGACGCTTACTCCGACCGAGGTCAGACGCCTCAAGCGTCTTGTCGGTATCGAAGAATCATACCGCTAAGGTATAGAACTCCTTCATCTCGAAGGTGTGCATCAAAACTACTCCTGCCCTAACGAGGTCAACTAATATCTTCGCTGCACGAGAACGAGAAATATTTACAAGGTCTGCAAATTCTGCGACGGTGATCTTCTCATACTTATGAAGGTAGTCAACAAGCATCTTCTCATTGTGACCGAATGTTATCTGCATTGGTGGCGCGTCAGGTGAGGCAGACCGCATAAAACGCATTACCTCATCGCTCGCCTGTACTGACTTCTCGCCAATCCTGACAAACCCCTGCTGCTTACCCTTTATCCGTTTTCCTGATCTATCATACTCGACTAATGTATGTGGTTTATTTTCACTCTCCGGGATACTAACAGCGATAAGATCGTGACGGCTATCAAAGCGAATGATGTCAACATGGACCTCTATTGGCGGATCGCAAAGGAATTCGGCAGTATGTTCTATTTCTGCAAGCTCGGATTTTTCGCTTTCAACTCCGACAATAGCTCTATTGTCGTCAACACCAAAAATGATAATACCGCCTTTGGAGTTGGCGAACGCTATCATCTCTTTGGCTATCTTTTCCGGGGAAGTAAAATGTCGTTTGAACTCGATACGGGGTCCTTCGCCGTCGGCGATAAAGTTGAAGAGCTCACGCCGCGAGATACGGCGATCATACGAAGGTACATTTGTCTCTATGGCGAGATCGAACATACAAGTATTTTCTGTTGTGTGAGAACGTAAAGCTTACCTCTGTAATATGCAACATCACGAATACCAAGATCGGCTCCCGAAATGTAATACGAAGATGTTACCGTTAGGTCATTATATGATATACGGACTATAACTCCGGGTGTTGCATTTACCAGTAGGATGTGGTTCTCAACTCGCGATACTTTTCGCTTTGCATTGTCTTTATCAGAAACTTCCGGAAGCTCAGCTGCGGCAATGACTTCACCGACAGGATTAATGACAGCAAGTAAACCATCACGATTAAGGATTGCTGTATTATCACTTCCATCAAGGACAAGAGAAACAGGGTCAGTGACAAATGCACTTGTCCGAAGCGAACCGACCGGTAGGACTTGCGAAGTTTGGGGCGCAAGCTTGACAGCCCGCTTCCCTTCGCCATCGATCAGATAGCATACACCGGTAGCACTCATCGAAACTGCAAGCGGGAAAGCAAAGAGACGGTCGCGCGTCACACCGCGAATGCCTTCAAAGCCGAACTGCCAGATAAGATCACGATTATAGAATTGGATACGGTTATTGCCGTAATCGGCAACGGCAAGGAAGTTGCCGAGCGATCCGTCAATATCTTGCGGCGTATCAAAACCGAACTCGTTCGAGCTTCGGCCTGTCAGTGACATCAAGCTATCTCCGCCTGTGCTGTATTTAACAATGGAAGGACCGGCATTGTCAAGCACAAATATATTACCAAGCCCATCAGCAGTAATCGCTTTTGCATCGTGAAAATTACCAAAGACTGCCGAAGGAGTAAGAGTCGTGGTTGCGCCTACCTCGACTTTTTGAAGAGAACGCTGGAGATGAGATGAACAGGAGGAGAGAAGAACACTACCAACGCATACGAAGACCAAGACGCCAAGGCTCTTCAGGAGTGAAGGGGGCACTGATATATGGTGTCGTCTTTGTATCAGAAACATCGAAGTCGAAAAGATGAGCCGAGATGTATGCATCCAACAGATTTGCAATATAGACAAGTCCTGCATAGATATAGAATTTGTCGCGGTCATCACGGTAGAAATCTCTGACTGACGTATATCTATCGGCAAGTGCATAATCACCGCGGCATATCTGATTATCAATAGAGTCTTGCGTATACTGCAAACGGTGATTTTGCAATAATGCAGCGTAGATACATCCGCCGAATGCTGCAAAGATGATAGGGGCTTTCCATACCTGTTCGTTATAGACTTGCCCTGCACCGGGGATCACTGCTGATAATCCTAATGCAAGGAACGGGTCCTTCTGCATTACAAAGGCGACAGAATCCGCTTTTTTCTTTGGGACAGCTTCCTTTTCTTGTGCCCATAGAGAGCCAGAGAATATGGTAAGAAGCGATATGACAAGGAATGCCTTCAATCAAATGATCGCAATACACTCGATCTCAACGTTTGCGCCTTTCGGCAATGCACTTACCTGCACTGTGCTCCGAGCAGGCTTTGATGAGCCAAAGAACTCATCATATATCGCATTGACAGTTGCAAAGTTACCAAGGTCGGTCAAGAAGATAGTTGTTTTCACAACATCTCCAAGCATAGCACCACCGGCTGACACGACAGCAGAAAGATTCACAAGTGACTGTCTCGTTTCTTCTTCGATCGATGCATTCTTCATCTCGCCTGTCTTTGGATCAAGAGCTACCTGCCCTGAACAAAAAAGCATGTTGCCGCTTCTTATTGCTTGAGAATACGGACCGATCGGTGCCGGTGCATCAGTGGTAAGTATTATTGACTTTGACATACAAAAAATTATTCAGCTTTTATTGACAACAATATATCGGTGAGTCGTTCAAGTTCATCACTCGAATAGTATTCTATGTTGATATCGCCATGTCCGTTCTCTTTTGTACGGATACGAACCTGTGTCTTGAGTTTCTGTTTCAACTCGTTCTCGATGGGAGTATATGCTCCATTCGAAGCATCACCTGTTGCTTTGAGCGGTCTTCCAGCTCGCTTACGAGCCGTTTCTCCGTTAGTTGCAGTGAGGTCAAGTGCTACACGACGGGCAAGCTCTTCGAGCTTACGAACCGAGTAGTTCTCATTTACTGCCTGACGCCACAACGAGATCTGATGTGCAGCATCCGAAATAACCATGATGGCCTTTGCATGCCCCATCCCAAGTTCATTCTTGCGAATTGACTCCTTTATTTCTGCCGGCAGGCGAAGAAGACGTAGGAAATTCGAGACCGTCGTTCTATCTTTTGAAATACGCTCTGCAACTTCTTCCTGCTTTAAGCCGCATTCATCAATAAGACTTTTATATGATTCTGCTTCCTCGATAGGGTTAAGGTCTTGTCTCTGTACGTTCTCGATGATAGCAAGCTCGAGCATCTTGCGGTCGCTATTCACATCAATCACAAAGGCAGGGATCTTCAGAAGTCCTGCACGCTCCGATGCACGAAGCCGACGCTCGCCTGCGACAAGTTCATAGCGCGAGCCGACCTTGCGGACAGTTACCGGTTGGATAACACCATGCTCACGGATGGATTCGGTAAGCTCTGCAAGCTCCTGCTCGGGAAAATCTTTTCTCGGCTGCTGCGGATTCGGGCTGATTAGTTTAATGTCGATATAGGGCACATCAACAACACGCTCTTCGATAAGCGTACTGACATCCGGCTGGTTTGCATCATGACTTGATGCACCGGGGATAAGCGCCCCGAGCCCTTTACCAAGTACCATTTTTGTTTTGGACATACTCTGCCTTTCACTCGCTAAAAGCGAATATACTATTTTTACCGCACTACTTTTTTCCCAGTGCTGGGTTACGTTCGATAAGCTCTTTGGTAAGCTCTGTATAATTTTTTGCTCCGGCACTTAGTGCATCGTACATCACGACAGGAAGCCCAAAGCTCGGCGCTTCCGAAAGACGCACATTACGCGAGATAACCGTCTTGAATACTTTCTCACCAAAGTATCTCTGTACTTCACCGACAACCTGATTCGAGAGCCGTAAGCGGCCATCGAACATCGTGAGCAACACTCCTTCAATATCAAGCTTTGGGTTCAAATGTTTCTTGACGATATTTATCGTGTTCAAAAGCTGTCCCAATCCTTCAAGTGCATAATATTCGCACTGAACAGGGATTAGAACACTATCGCTGGCAGTCAAAGCATTCAGCGTCAAGAGCGAAAGCGATGGCGGGCAGTCAATAAGAAGATAGTCGTATTTATCTCGGATGGGATGCAATGCCCTTGCCATTACCTGCTCGCGGTTCTCTACCTCCACAAGTTCTATCTCCGCACCAACAAGATTAATATGGCTCGGTAGAAGTGATAGGTTCGGAAGCTTTGTCTCGATGATAGTCTCCGCCGCTGTTGAAGTATCTACAAGAACATCATAGATGGTCTTCGGTAATGCTTTGGGGTCGATACCAAGTCCGCTTGTGGCATTTGCCTGCGAATCGATATCAATCAGCAGCGTTCTGAACCCGCTCATCGCAAGCGATGCAGCGACGTTCACTGCTGTTGTCGTCTTCCCTACCCCGCCTTTTTGGTTGGCTACTGTTATTACTTTGCCCATTAACTATCTATCTTACCCTCATCTGTTTCGTAGGTTTAGTAACGAGAAACCGGGAGGAAATGTCAAAAAGAAAAGGGTACATCAATAGATGTACCCTTTGAAAAAATATCCAAGTTATGATTTATTCAATAACGATTCGCTGTGTCTTAGCGACACCATCAGCTGCTACGCTGAGGATATATGCACCGCTCGGAAGATCATTGGTTGTAAAGTTCAGCGAATGCTTGCCTTCTCCAAATGGCGACTTGGCAAGTATCTTTGCTGTTCTGCCTAAAACATCATAGATAGTCGCTGTTACTACCGTGTTCTTGCTAAGTGAGAAGTTTACCGTGCCGTTACCGTTTGTGATAGGGTTTGGCGAAACAGTATTTAAGGTGACAATAGAAGCAGATGGTGCTGTCTTCGGTTCGTCAACACTTGTAAGGCCGGTAATATCCAGTTTGAACATACCGCGACCGTATGTACCTGCAAGAAGATATTGGTCGTTAGCACCACGGAGTCTGATCGCTAAGACCTGTACATTTGGCAGTCCCTGTTCAAGGGCAAACCATGACTGTCCTTCATCTTTCGAATATACGACACCTTTATCTGTGGCAATGAACAGTTCGCCAGTAGAATGCTTACGCGCGATCCAGTTACAGCCTATATTCGGGAAGTTCGGAAGGGCTGTAAACGTTGCGCCTCCGTCTACACTCTTATAGACATGC
>DATDEW010000163.1:0-2625 GCA_036522935.1 Kapaibacterium sp. (SeqCode) | reverse complement strand
AGCCAGGACAGTTCGTAAACGTACTTCCCAAGATAGGGTTTAGTGACCCGATGCTCCGTAGACCGTTTAGTATCTATAATGCAATCGGCGATGAGATCGAGATCATCATTCAGCGTCATGGCCGGGGGACTGATATCCTTGCCGATGCGAAAGTGGGTGATGTGATAGATGTACTAGGACCCCTCGGAAGTCCCTGGCAGTTCGATTCTCAAGACTATGAGACCGCTCTGCTTCTTATCGGCGGTGTCGGAGTTGCATCAATGCCGCTTCTTACAAAACATCTACAAGCCTCTGGCACAGCATTCCTCTCCTATTATGGTGCACGAACAGCCAACATGTTCGCCGATGAGTATCTCACAAATGTAGTCTATGCGACAGACGATGGTTCAAAAGGGTATAAAGGGACGATCATAGATAAGCTTCGAAATGACTTAAAAGATGGCGCATTAAAAGCTCCGAAGCTCTTTGTATGCGGACCTACCCCGATGATGAAAGCAGCAATAGCAGTCAGCGAAGAGTTTGGGATACCATGTGAAGTAAGCTTAGAGACGGAGATGGCTTGTGGTATAGGTATTTGTCAAGGATGTCCTGTACCGACAACAGAGGCAGAAGCTGCCATAAGTGGGAAGAAGTTCTACCTTGTCTGTACACAAGGACCATCATTCACGAAAGAAAGCATTGTACTATAAGTTTGGAGAATAAGTCACATATCGACCTATCGGTTACTCTCGGTGGAGTCCGTTTCAAGAATCCGTTTCTTGTGGCAAGCGGTACGTTCGGCTACGGAGCCGAAGCAAGCGCATACTGCGATATTAACGGTCTTGGCGGAATTGTCACCAAGTCAGTGAGCTGGAAGCCACGTCCGGGCAACTATCCGCGCCGCATTGTAGAGACGCCGTCAGGTATGTTGAACTCCATCGGTCTGGCAAATGTAGGTGTTCATAATTTCGTTGAAGAGAAACTGCCTTACCTTGCCGAGTTCGATACGAACATTATTGCAAATATTGCAGCTTCGAGCATTGAAGAGTATTGCGATGTGCTCAAACACATCGAAGCAAATGCAACGAAGAATATGGTCGGCTACGAGATAAACGTCAGCTGTCCGAATGTGAAAGATGGCGGCTTAATGTTCGGCACAAGCCCCGACCTTGTTGATGAGTTGACAAGAGCACTGCGTAAGCTCACCGAGAAGCTTCTTATTATTAAGCTAACTCCAAACGTGACCAGTGTTGCGCCATTCGCCAAGGTATGCGAGGCGGCAGGAGCCGATGCTATTAGCTTAATAAATACAGTTGTGGGGATGTCGGTGGATGTCTTTACCGGGAAGCCGAGACTCTCGACGGTAACCGGGGGGTTATCGGGACCCGCAATTCGTCCGGTCGCTGTAGCAAAATGCTATGATGCCCGTAAGAACAGTAAAATACCCATCATTGGAATAGGCGGGATCACGTCGGCTATGGATGCTATGGAGTTCTTTATTGTGGGGGCACAATTAGTGCAGGTCGGAACATCGAACTTTGTTGATCCAAACGCCGCAAATCATTATAAGGATGAGCTTGTCGGACTGCTTGAGAAGAAGAAGGTGGCAAAGTTCACGGATGTTGTCGGGACACTTAATATAGAAGAAGTAACGAAAGCACTAGGCTGGTAAATGGTAGCTAAAAACAAATATACTATCCGTTTCTTCGGAGTTGCTCTCTTGATGGGATTAGTACCACTTTTGTACTCATTTCTCTTGAGCAGTGATGACCAGAGCCTATCAAATAGCTCGCTTCGCGCTGATGAGAAGGACGCCAAAGTGCCTGACTATCACCGAAATATAACGAGAATAAAACCACCTGAGCAGCTTGATATTTTTGGTAAACGTATCCCTTTAGAGCATTGGGATGTCCGCGAACGGTTTGATCGTGAGTTCTACTATAACTATACCAATCCTGACCAACTTGTTCTCTGGACGAAACGGCTTAAGCGTTGGGAGCCATTCATTGATTCTTCGCTCAAGGCAAATGGTTTACATCCGGACTTTAAGTATTTGATGGTTGCAGAGAGCGGTGTACGAAACGTCCAGTCTCCGGCAAAGGCGCACGGCTTTTGGCAATTCATCCCACCGACAGCACAGAGATACGGCTTACAGGTCGATGATAATATTGATGAACGTCTGGACCCGATAAAGGCAACGCCTGCGGCAATAGCATTCCTCTCGCAGTTGAAAGCACAGTTCGGCGATGAACTTCTTATGGCTGCCGCATATAACATGGGCGAGTATGGGCTTCAGGCGGCGATGGATAACCAAAAACGCAGCAATTACTGGAATTTGTACCTCAACGAAGAAACCATGCGTTACGGTATGCGTATTGCAGTAATAAAGGAGTTTATGACTCATGGTGATCGCTATGGTTTTAACTTTGACCGCCTTGAGCCGTATTATCCGATGCAGACACAGGAAATATCGGTCAAAGGTCCTATTGGTAATATAGCGGCTTGGGCGTTAGGTCAGGGGTATACATACAAGGATGTAAAAATGTATAATCCATGGATAGTCGGGAAGTCGCTTCCATCCGGTTACTATGATATTCGCCTTCCTCTGAGCGATAAAGACCGTGCGACAGTTGATGGTTACTGATA
>DATDEW010000162.1:0-2275 GCA_036522935.1 Kapaibacterium sp. (SeqCode) | reverse complement strand
GAGTTCTTTATCTCCATCAGATTCTTCCATGAACCATCAGGATTAAGTGAACGGGTTGCGAAGTGGCCGTTCATCATGCGTCCAGCCGATGCCGGCTCTGCTTCGAGCGAGGCATGAGCGTAAAGCTGTGCGAAAAACTCTTGTACTGAAGAAGTGCCTGTGGCGAACATGAAGGTTTGGTCACGATAGTAGCCACTGCGCCAATCACCGAACTGAAATGCTTTCGCCATCGCTAACTGCGGTACCTCTTTGCCATCACCAAAAATTCCAAACTTCGCTTTGCCTGTCAGAACCTCACGACGGCCGAGTAAACTTGCAAAACGAGACTGGCTAGCAATGCGGTAATCTTTTATGATCTCTTCCTTTGAAAATGGAAGTGACGAACCGTTGGTTGACGGCTTGCCGGATGTGCTGATACCGGCGGATATTTTTCCCTTCTTAATATCAACCTCTAACGATATAGTCTTTTTCGCCATTATTTCGTAATTTTCGCCTAATATGAGTAGAATATAGGCAAGTCAAACAACGACATGGGGCGGGACATTCCGAGTTAGGGCAGGACTTAGCTGGCCCGCCGCATTGAAGAAAATACGCTCTTCGATACTTCTATTCCTATCGGAAAAGAAAGTGCTGTTGGAACTGGGTGTCCAAGTATTTTATAGAAGTTCGTCAAGTGCAATCTGAACAATTCATCAAAGATATTTTTCTGCTCGGAGTGATGATCGTCTCCATACCACCAGAACCAATCGCTGCCTTGTGCTTTGATCAGTTCGCGGAATGCTAATTCCTTGGTTTGTGCAAAGTTTGCATCATCTCCTTCAAGCGAGTCATATATTTCGGCGGCATCGGTAAGCAACTCCCAACCGCGGTTCTTCTCCTTATGACCTATCCATATCTTGAAGTTGCCGTTGATCCATGAACCTGCTGTGACATTCTCTATCGGTCGGATATTTTCGGAGCCGATATCAGCTATTGCTTCGGTAAATGTCACCGTCTGAATATCATCCGCTTCCGAAAGTGCCTTGTAAAATGCTTGTAGGAAATGATAACCGTTCGCTTCATAGTATTCCCAACAATTCTCTCCGTCAAGAATGATCGGGATGCAGGCTTTTTGCAGTGCCTCTTCACCGTACCGTTCGAAGATCTCTTGGCGAATATCGCGTATCGATTCTATCATATCTGCCGCGGCATCATCTGCACTCCATGACTGGTAATCAAAACCTATCTTATCAGACAGATTGTGGTCCCGGAAAAAAATGGTAATCTCATTACCACCAGATGAATACCTTCTTGGAAAATACTTTTCTAACTCCTCATACTCAAAATCTTTAAGGGACTTCAGGAGCACTGCCTCGTCGCTTGCAGTCCATTTGACTCCTTGCGATGCCATCACATCAAGTGCCCCGTTCGAGATGCTCCCTTCGGATGGCCATATTCCGCTCGGACGATTCCCGAACCGCTCCTCCATAAAGCTGAGTCCTCGTTTGACTTGCTCTGCTGCATGACCAGCAGATGCAAATCGCTTATCAGGCAGCGTAAGCTCCGGCAGCGCTTCATGCGCAGAATTTGTATCACAAAGAAGCGGAAGGATAGGATGATAGAACGGAGTCGTTGAAATTTCCACCTGACCAGATGCAGCAAGCCGGCGATGAATCTCTAATGTATATAGAAAAAGTGTATGAAGCTCTGAGAACAACTCATCTTTCTCTTTCTCAGTATATCCTCTGTCTTTATCAATATAGTACGAGTAAAACTCTGTCTTCCTCTCGAACTCGCCGAGCCAGGCAAGGGCGTAATGAACTACGAGATCACGATAGTCTTCGTCAGTGAACTGCTCTGTTTTCTTTCGCAATTCCTGGTATCGCGCCGAGCGTTTTATCATTCGGTCGGGGTTGGCATGGAAGCAGTTCTCTATTAGATATATCTTCTCATCGTTCGTCAACTCTGTTGTTGGTTTACGAGAAAGTTTCAGGACATCATCTTCGACACCCTCCATATAACTTTCTATCTGACCAATAAGCGACGGAACAAGATTTATCGTAGCGTGAAGCTTCGGGAAGCAAGCAATATGCTCTGCCATCTCTGCATAATCTTTCGTCGTATGCAGTCTAACCCATGGCAGATGGAATTTCCCGTCTGCCTTATAATACGGTTGATGCTGATGCCATAAAATGGCGAGTTTGATTGGAATCATGAGGGAGGAAACAGCAGGACGAACAGAATATTCGCCCTGCTAATATTATTTGCTGATTATTCCTCTTCCACCTTATGGTGT
>DATDEW010000161.1:0-3815 GCA_036522935.1 Kapaibacterium sp. (SeqCode) | reverse complement strand
GCGGAGTACTATTAGTTTTACCATCTAAGAATGTTCCAACACAGTAAAGTAAATCTGACGTAATATATTGACCGGGGAGATGAGATATGATATTAGCAATATACGTGTCTGTTAAATAGTTTTCAATCCTCTGTCCATGATTATCTCTGTAAGACACGATTCCATTTACTATGTCTACCAATAGCTTAGAAATGGAATCATCATCAGATATTGAGTTTTTCTTTGCAACATTTTCTAAAAACAATAAGACATTCCACAAAGGAGTCGTGTAAGAGTTTTTGGCATCAGATGTATACTCCTGACCTGGGTTGGACTTTCCAGAGAAGAAATCGTTTCTATAAAGTATCTCAAGCCACTCGTGAGGTCGTTCTGCTTTACCTGCCTTCATGAAAAAGTAGTCAGCCATTGGCTTACTTTGCTTGATTAAGTCAATTATGATTTGCTTTTTATCCATTTCTACACTACTTCTTCGTCAATCATGTCCATTTGTGCTTGCATTTCTTCTAAAGGTGGTCTTTCCTCTAAAATCTGATGCCAGTTAATCAATACTTCTTTTAACTGTTTATACCCTTTCTCATCTTTTTCATAACCGATGCATTCTATGCCAAGCTGTCTATAGTATAAATTATCAAGATCAAGTCTCTTCTGATCACCTTGAAAATATCCGTCAAGAATGTAGTGCTTTATTTCAAATGGCTCATCAGCTGTTTGTTCAGGTAGTTGTAAGTGTTGAATAACTTCAAACTCAGTTAGCCCATATCCTATAAATAATACATTCTTCGTAAAAAGCTGTCTAAGGAACTCCTTAATTCTGTTTCCATCTTTATATCGCTTGAGATAATCTCTTGCAGTTAATACAATAGTATGTGGAGCTGTTAGTGAACCATGTAATTTATACAAATTATCGTCATTTATGCTCGCTGATGAAAATTCACTTTCCTCAGCAACTATCCGACTAAATTTATTGTCGAAGTGACAATCGATGTTTGTTGTAACGAAATACGTACCAATGTCTTTAATTATCTGATATATATTCTCATTTTCATTAAGATCAGTCTCGTTTGCGACTAAAGAATTTCTAATAGAATCAACGAAGTCATCCTCACTTGACCTGACTTGTTTGCAAATAGATAGTATTTTTTTTGGATCAACAATTTGCAGAAGACTTTCTGACTCTCTATAAGAGAGATTTGTTGCACAATCCCGTACTACTTTCTCGCTTAGTTCTCTCCATGAAGGACATCCAATTAATTTTGATACACCTGCGCCTACAAATACCACCAAATTATCGGCTTCATATGCTTCTTTTATTTTATGGGGTATCTCTGGCAGCGGTACAATCATACTTCCTTCTGGCTCCAATCAAAACTAGAGTAAGCAAAGTCCTTAATACCTTACTTGGGTAGTCCTTTTATTACTTCCTGCAATTCCACAGAGTGGGCTCTGACGGCTACCTTTGTATACTTCTTGGCAACTTTGCCGTTCTTATCAATGAGGAATGTCCAGCGCTCGGGCCAGCGGTTATCTTCGAGCGGTACGCCGTAGGCAGCGCATATCTTACCGCCTTCATCAACTAAGAGTGGGAAATTGAGTTTGTCCTTCTCGGTGAATTGTTTATGCTTTGCAATAACATCAAGCGATACGCCAAGGATGACGGTGTTCAACTCTTCAAACTTTGCTTAGTCGTCGCGGAAGTTACATGCCTCGACGGTGCATCCGCTTGTCATATCTTCCGGGTAAAAATAGAGGATGACGTTCTTGCCTTTGTACTGCTCCAGCGTGATAGTCGTGCCGTCAGTTGCGACAGCGGAAAAATTCGGGGCGATGTCGCCTTCTTTGAGTTCAACCATAAATGAAAGTGCTATTAGTAGTAATTGAAATATCATGATAGGTCCTCGGCTTGTAAAAGTCCGTGCGTAAGCATGGATGCAAACTTCACAACATCATAGCCAAGCTTTTTGATACGCTTTTCGAGCATTGCATCGGCAAGTTGGTTCGGACCGGAAAACAGATGTCCGGAATTAGAAATAGAAACCTGATGCGGCACGCTCCAGGCGCCAACGCCGCGCATGATAGTGCGCAAGTGATTGATAGAGTTTATCGCCCCCATCGCCCCGCCTGCCACGCCGATAAGCCCGACCATCTTATGCTCGAACTCGTTATGTCCGCAGAGATCAAGCGCATTCTTGAGCCAGCCCGTGAGCGAATTGTGGTATTCAGGTGTGCCGATGATGATGCCCTGCGACTCGCGAATCTTCGTGCGGAACTCATGGACGGCTTCGGGGTAGTCTTCATCCGGCCTCCCGTCGCAGAACGGCAGCCCAGCAGTGCTTACTTCGCAGAACTCTATTTCGGCGCCCTTCTCCCTCGCGGCTTCAAGTGCGAGATTTATCACGAAGGAAGTCGAGGAGTTCGGCTTCAAGCTGCCGCTTATCCCAAGTACTTTTAGCGCCATTACTTTTTCTCCTGCGGGTAATCGTAAAAGCCCTTGCCCGTTTTTCTGCCGAGTCGGTTGGACTCGAACATTTTTTGCTGGATGATATGCGGACGGAAGCGCGGCTCGCCAAAATACTGGTCATAGACAGATTGCGTGACCGAGAGATTCACGTCGATGCCGATGAGATCCATCAGTTGGAACGGTCCCATCGGGAAACCAGCCGAGCGCATGATGTTATCAACCTGCTCATGCGTAGCGATGCCATCGCCGACCAAGCGAAACGCTTCGCCGTAGAAATTACGCGCAACGCGATTAACGATAAAGCCCGGTGTATCTTTTGCAAGCACAGGTATCTTGCCAAGCTGCTTGACGTAGCCCTCGGCGCGGTACATCACTTCGTCGCTTGTCTCCTGACCACGGATGACCTCAACGAGCTTCATGATATGCGCCGGATTAAAGAAGTGCAAGCCAAGCACACGTTCGGGCTTGCGGCATGCGCTGGCGATAGCAGTGATAGCGAGCGAGGATGTATTGCTTGCAAGCAATGTATCTTCGCCGACAAGATCGGAGAGCTTCGAGAACAGCTCTTGCTTTATCTTGAGGTTCTCGACCGCCGCCTCGATGACGAGGTCGCAGGTGCGCAGATGCTCGAAGTGTGAAGTAGTGCGGATACGAAGCGCGGCGGCATTAGCATCAGCGACGGAGAGTTTCCCCTTCTCCGTCATCTTATCCATGAGCGTGCCGATGTTGCGGAATGCACGCTGCAGAAATTCATCAGCCATGTCATTGAGTACAACATCATACCCCGCAATAGCGGACGCAACAGCGATCCCGCTGCCCATCGTCCCCGCCCCGATAACTCCAATTGATTTCATGGTCTAAAATTTAACGTTTTGGTAGTCGTTTAATAATGGAAAACGTGAAGTAGATGGTCTTTGCAGGCTCTATCGGGTCATTAGAATTAATAGTAAGTGCATGCTGCACCGACCCGAGCTTCACAAAATCTGCATCGTAATAGATGAACACGGAGTCCGTCGTCCACTTGACGATATCAGCTCGGTTATAGTTGGGTTCGGATAGACCGTTCTCTGTTGTCTTCACGTCGAAGATCTTTAAAGCGCTATCGCCGACATTTCTGAACTTGAATGAAAATCTGGCATGATCTCCTTGTTCGACCGAACCACAATTAAATGTGGTACGCTGAAATGAAATGCGAGGTTGCGCATACGCCGCCGTCGCACCAATAAAGAAGAACAGAAAAAGGATATACCTGCTCATGATCATTTCCCCTTGAACTCTGCTTTGCGTTTTTCTCGGAATGCAGCGACGGCATTCGTGTAGTCCTCCGTCCGGCCTGCGGCTTCCTGCATATAGACCT
>DATDEW010000160.1:0-3240 GCA_036522935.1 Kapaibacterium sp. (SeqCode) | reverse complement strand
GTACAAGTTACTCATATCTTGCGGTATAAATTCTGCTACTTTCGGATCATTTGAAAGATAGAATACTTCGGCTTCATAGTACTTTTGAACATTTTCAAAGTCTACTTTCACATTTTTGTAATAGACGATCATTCTTCGATTAAGCATCACGCGAAGAAAAACATTTTCTGACCCCTGTGTCTGCTTATATATTGCTCGAAGGCGTCGCTCGATCTTCGAGAGGAGTGCGGGGGGCCTATGTTCATTTATCGCTTGACGCATTTCAAGTCCAAGGAGAAATATCTCCGGCAGTAAATGATCATCGGCATACTTTTGTTGCTTTGAGTCTACATATTTTATAGGGTACTCACGTAGTTTTGCCCATACAACATCGTTCGTGAGTCGTACGAGTGGGATCAAATGGATCAGTTTGAATACTTCTAAATAAAACTTTTCTATTATATCGGGATCACCACCAGCGATAATTTTACGCTCAATGATAGCTAACTCACGCACAAAATGGCGATAAAGCCCTCGTTCGACAAGGAATGATAGAAGCTGAAGACCTGAGTCCGGACATATTTCTTCATAACAATACTCTAATATCTCCGAACGCATTGAGTGGAGTGCTGCGGTAGAAGTCTTTTTCTTTATTCCATTAGAAGTCTTCAGTTTTCCGGCTTTTTGCTTGAGAAGTGCAAAAAGCATCTGGCGTTTCTTCCCCCGAAACTTTAGTGGCTTCAGTTTTGCTCGTTCGGTCTTATCGAGCGACCAAACGAACTCCTCCAATAAACTTATCGACATCTGTTAGTTGTAATACCTTTGGACAATACGTATCGACGTTGTGAGAGATGTGGGGTTAATCCCTAAGTCATTACGCAATTGATAGCACAAATAGTTTTAAATACTCTGTCTCCGGCATCATAGTATGAACGGGATGATCTGCTGACGCTCCTCGCTCCTCAAGAACTAACGATACACGCTTGGACTCTCCTGATGCGCGCCGGATACAATCAAGATACATTTCACGAGTGAAATGGTGAGAGCATGATGCTGTGATCAGAATCCCACCTATCCGAAGGCATTTAATTGCTTCTTTATGCAATGTATAATATCCGAGTTCAGCGGACTTTAGTTCTTTCTTTGAACGGACAAGCGAAGGCGGATCAAGTACAATCACATCAAATGTTTCTTTGCACTCTTTGATAAATGAAAAGCAATCTGTATGTACCGTCTTTATCTTCTCGGTCACTCCATTTAACTCTGCATTCTTTGCGAGAGAAGCAAGTGCATCTTCGGACTGGTCAACTGCTGTCACTTCCGCTGCTCCTGCCAATGCCATATTCAGAGCGAAGCCACCTGTATTCGTGAACAGATCAAGTACGGTAGCACCTTCAGGGATATATCTGCGTATTGCTGTACGGTTATCCATTTGGTCAAGATACCCACCTGTCTTTTGGGATTTCAAAATATCTGCATGATACTTCGTACCGAGTCCGTCATGGAATTCAACGTCTGATTCAGTCCCCTTTACAAACCCCTCCTGCTCTGTCAACCCTTCAAGCTTGCGAAGATATGAGAGATTCTTCTCTATAATGCTTCTCGGGTGAAACAGCTCTTCGAGAGCAGAGTTGATCTCGTCTTTGCGGGCATCCATACCTGCAGATGTGATCTGGAAAGTGATGATATCGTTGTACTTCTCTACAATAAGGCCGGGCAACAAGTCACTTTCACCGTGTACCAAGCGAACTGCATTTCGCTCCTTCTGTAAAAACTGTCTGCGGGCAGTTGACTCCCCTATTCTCTTCTTGAAGAACTCTGCATCGATCACTTCGTTCACATTTCGGGAGATAATGCGACATGCTATAAGAGAATTCGGATGATAAAAAGCGATGGCGAACGGCTTTTTATCGAACTCTCGGATCAGTGTAACTATCGTACCTGCCGGTATATCTTTGGGTACTTCTAAAAGTTCATTGCTGAATGCCCATAAATGTCCTTTGAGGAGGCGACGCTCGTGGTGGTTCTTAATCGTGATTTTTGGGTACATAGAAGGCAATAAACACGATAAAACATAAAAATAGTACAATGAATGTTGCTATTACGAATCATTCTGTGTGGGCTCGGAACAGCACTCTTCGTACCATCGTTTATAGACCTTCTAAAGCTAAACACCTCATGTCCATTGTTCGCGGATTTATTGTCGTCATTGTTTGTATATTGACCTTAGCCTCATGTTCGGAAACGAATGATGCTATCGATTCGACCTTTACCTTTAATGTTGATAAAAACAACGTGCTACCCTTCCCGTCGGCTTCACCTACAAATATCGACATAGCCAATCCTTTCCCTCTTGCTCCTGATAGCTTAGATTATGCAACGAACAAAACAACCTTAGCTAATCTTAAGTCGGCAAAGCTTACGCGAATGACTTTTACATTCAGCGATGCCGCATATACAATGGCTGATAATATAGATACTGTAGTCTTTTTTACAAAGAGCACAACACTGCCCGAGCTTGTACTTGGCTACTACCGTCCTTCTGTTGATTCAATGTATTATACCAATGCTGACTTTGTGCAGTATCTTCAGGATTCGAGCGCTACATACCTTGTGACATTTCGTCTTTTGAACGCGCCGAGCACAAATATTACGGCAACGACGTCTCATACTATTGTATTTACTGCAAAATAATGTCCGATACACAAATAACATATGCATCAGCGGGCGTCAATATTGATGCCGGCGAAGAACTTGTTGATCGTATCAAGCCACTTGTTCGCAAGACGTTCAACGACAAAGTTCTAACAGATATCGGCGGTTTTGGTGGGCTCTACGACGGGCGCTTCCCCGATATGAAGTCACCTGTCTTGGTATCAAGTACAGATGGTGTTGGGACAAAGATCAAAATTGCAATAGATGCAAAGAAGTATGATACTGTCGGACAGGATCTTGTCAATCATTGCGTTGATGATATTCTCGTCTGTGGTGCACGTCCGATCTTCTTCCTTGATTATTTCGCATCAGGGAAGCTCAATGTTGATAACGGCGTCGCAGTCGTCAGTGGGTTTGCAAAAGCTTGTGAAGAGAATGGCTGCGCACTTATCGGTGGTGAGACGGCCGAGATGCCCGGAATCTATGCAGGCGATGATTTTGACTTAGCAGGCACTGTCGTTGGTGTTGTCGAGAAAGAGCATATCCTTTCTCGCGAAAATGTTGCTGCAGGTGACATCCTTATCGGCTTACCAAGCACAGGTCTTC
>DATDEW010000159.1:0-2090 GCA_036522935.1 Kapaibacterium sp. (SeqCode) | reverse complement strand
ATCGTAGACATGACTACCGTGGTAACCGGCGGACAGCCATACGCAAGTGTTGAAGAGACGATAATACAAGAATTTGATGCTTCGGGGAATGTTGTCTTTCAGTGGAGAACAGAAGACCACTATAATATCCTTGATGGAACTCATGAGGATTACACTCTCCAAAATATTAACTACTCATTCATCAATGCACTTTCGATTGATAATGACGGTCAACTTCTTGCATCAGCTCGACGCATGGATGAGATCACAAAGATCGACCGTGCAACCGGAAATATCATCTGGAGATTAGGCGGCAAACATAACCAGTTCACACTCATTGGTGATACGACGTGGTTCTCACATGCCCACAATATTCAAGCATTGCCAAACGGGCACTATATCTTATTTGATAATGGCTTATACAACAAACCCAAAGTTTCACGAGGAGTAGAGTACGTTGTTGATACAGCCGCAAAAACAGTTACACAGGTATGGGCATTTGCTCACCCCGATAGTATTGCCGGGGATATGCAGGGATCTATTCAAAGACTCGATAATGGGAATACGATCATCGGATGGGGCACAAATCAGACGCGTACGTACACCGAGGCTACTCCTGATAAGCAAGTCGCTCTTGATGCCACGATGGCAATGAACGGACCTTCTTCGAGTTACAGGGTATATAAAGCCGTTAGAAATCTGCCGAAGGCATCTGTCAAACAAGAGATCGCTTCGAATGTTCTCGGACTCTCTGCTTTCCCGAACCCAACCTCATCGTTGACCACATTGAGCTATACGACCAGTAACGCGTCACATGTAACGTACTCTATTATCGATGCTCTTGGGCGCAGAATCCAAAATGGTGATCTCGGTATGATCGGCAAAGGTACAAGCACATCACCCGTCTCGCTTTCGGGCTTGGCGAAAGGAGTTTATACTCTTCAGCTCTATGCTGACGGAAAGACATCAGCTGCACGCATCGTTGTAGAGTGACCTTAGATATCTATACATGAAAGATGCACAAAATTGTGCATCTTTCATGTTGTATCTGGCGTTTCTTCGGTGACGATTAACTAAAACATTGAGCAGCATGAGTCACCGTGCGTATTTCCGATGGTCTGGTTTTGTCGGGTTGATACTATCCATTCTATTTTCAGGAGTAAACGCGCAGGTAGGTCCTTCCAAGTATCCATTCCTAAGTAGTATTCAGGCGCTTCCGTCACTTGAGTTAATAACTGAGAATAGCCCGTCTGAGGGTTATATCTTCTTATCCGCGTTTAACCTCGGCGTATCCGCAGAAGAGTCTCATCTTCTTATCATTGATAATAAAGGGGAGGTCATCCAGTCCAAATCATTACCATTTGTAGCTATTGATTTTCATGTCCAACCGGACGGAACACTATCCTACTTCGATTCTAAAAAGGCAACCTATACAATTCTTGACTCGGCACTCAATGAGATACGCGACCTGCCCATTGGTACGTATCCTTTTGACAACCATGAACTCATAGTCCTCCCCGGTGGTGGCTATCTTTTTATTGGCGAAGACAACTATCAGGATGACCTTAGTAAATACGCAGATACAGGGGCAACTGATGCACTTGTATTAGGGAAAGTTATACTCGAATATGACGCACAAGGAAACAAGATATTTCAGTGGAGAACCCGCGACCATATCCCCTTGACCGAAGCAACGATCCAAAACCTAAACAACACAACGGTAAATCCATATCATTTTAATTCTATTGAGATCGACCATGATAGCAATCTGATCATTTCAGCCCGTAACTTAGACCAAGTATTCAAGATACATAGAAAAACAGGTGAGTTCATGTGGCGACTTGGCGGGAAGAAAAATGATTTTACGCTTATCGGAGATTCAGTGTTTTTCTCATGGCAACACTGTTCACGTATATTACCCAATGGAGATCTTATTCTCTTTGATAACGGTACAAATAATGTAGTTCCATTCTCCAGGGCATGTGAATACTCACTTGATACCGTCGCAAAAACAGCAACTCTTGTAAGACAATTTAGACATACACCTGATCTTTTAGGGAGATTGATGGGGTCGGTACAACATCTTCCCAATGATAATATGCTTATTGGTT
>DATDEW010000158.1:0-2506 GCA_036522935.1 Kapaibacterium sp. (SeqCode) | reverse complement strand
TTGAAGCTTTACTTTGTTCAGAATTTGATATAGCCATTGATTGAGAATCCTTAGTTATTCAGTACGCAAAAATAACGGTGCTTTAGGCACTCGACCTCAAATTCCAGCGTTTTTAACCTTAGACAAGCCAAAGCGTAAGCTTTTGGCTTTTCTTTTTTTTATAGCTCTTACTCTTTATCTCCACAAATCTAAAAAATGAATTCGACAAAGATCTACTTCCTTGCAATGGCTGCTTTTTGGTTTGTTTTCGGACTTATCACCACGTTCTATCCGCCGCTGATGAACATGTTCCAAACGGAAGCGGGTATCAGCGCAGTAACCACGTACTCCGATCATATCTGGCGGCATGATGGCTTCGACATTCTTGCGATAAGCGTTCTGCTCTTTGCGCTTTCTCGCGAAACGGTTAGCCGCAACATGCTCCGCGCTGCGGTAATTGTAGCGTTGCTCGTAACAACTGCCATCATCTCTTCACTCGTCACGACAGATTACTGGAATGCCTTGTTCCTCGTACCATGCGTATGCTGTCTTGGGTTTGCAGTTTGGGGGATGATGCTTGCCGGGAAAGCGAAGGTATCGTAAATAGTCATTTCGAGCCGAAGGCGAGAAATCTGGAAATAGGATGCTCTTTGAAAAATGCTGCTATAGCCAGATTCCTCACTAACGTTCGGAATGACATCACTAAACTAAGCTATTACAAAGGGCACTCATCGCCCTCTACGTGCGTTTTATGACTTTAGAGAACTGGAAAGCCGAGGCGTAAGCTTTAGGCTTTTCTTTTTTTTTTGTCTATGGCTCATACCGGAGATTCCGTACTCATTCTTGATTTCGGTTCGCAGTACACACAACTGATAGCCCGCCGCGTCCGCGAGCAAGGCGTCTATGCCGAGATCTATCCTTGCAACGCACCACTTGCCCAGATACAGGCGTATAACCCCAAAGCGATAATCCTATCCGGCAGTCCGTATAGCGTCTATGCCGATGATGCGCCGCGTTGCGACGCAGGTGTATTTGCAATGGGTGTACCCATTCTCGGCATCTGCTACGGTTTGCAGATGATCGCCTACACGATGGGCGGGGAAGTGGATAAGAGCGCACAGCGCGAGTACGGCAGAGTTGATCTTATTATAGATGATAAAGATTGCGCACTCTTCTCCGATATATCCGAACGCACAAGCGTATGGATGTCACATGGCGATAAGCTGACGAAGATGCCTGATGGTTTTCGCGTTGTCGCCCATAGCAAGAACTCGCCGATATGTGCTATCGTCAATGACGAGAAGCAGATCTTTGCGATACAATTCCATCCCGAAGTTGCGCATACGCAAGGCGGTCCGCAGATCATCGCGAATTTCCTCTTCGACGTTGCAAAGATAAAAGCCGATTGGAACAGTGCGAACTTCATCGATGCAACTATCGCCGAGATAAAAGCGAAGGTCGGTGATAAGACGGTTATCTGTGCATTGAGTGGTGGCGTTGATTCTGCAGTCGCCGCAGTGCTCGTACATAAAGCCATCGGTAAACAGCTAAAGTGTATTCACGTAGATAATGGTTTGATGCGCCGCGGCGAAAGCGCCGAGGTCGTGCATACATACCGCGATCACTTCGGTATCGATCTTGATTTTAGCGATTCATCGGAGTTATTCCTCACACGACTTGCCGGAGTATCAGACCCCGAGACAAAGCGCAAGATAATCGGCAAAGCATTCATTGATGTTTTCTTAGAAGAAGCAAAACATTTCGAAGGTGCAAAGTTTTTGGTGCAGGGTACCATCTATCCTGACGTTATCGAATCTGTTTCTTTCAAAGGTCCATCGGCAACGATAAAGAGCCATCATAATGTAGGCGGCTTGCCTGATATTATGGAGCTTGACCTTATCGAGCCGCTTCGCGAGCTATTCAAAGATGAAGTTCGCAATGTCGGCCGCGCTCTCGGGATACCTGAGCATTTTATTGACCGTCATCCTTTCCCCGGTCCGGGACTTGCGATACGTGTCATCGGTGACATCACCAAGCCGAAGCTGGACGTCTTGCGCTCGGCAGACGCTATATTTATAGAAGAGCTTCGCGCACATAACCTTTACCACTCGGCATGGCAGGCATTTGCTGTCCTACTTCCTGTACAGACGGTCGGAGTCATGGGTGATGAGCGTACCTACGAGAATGTCTGCGCCATCCGCGCCGTCACAAGCGTTGACGGAATGACGGCGGATTGGGCACGGCTCCCGCATGATTTCCTCGCAACTGTTTCGAGCCGTATCTCGAACGAGGTCAAGGGCATCAGCAGGGTAGTGTATGACATAAGCTCCAAACCCCCTGCGACAATTGAGTGGGAATAAGTACAGTAACTTCCCACATCCAAATATTTTACGCGCATTCAAGAGGGGGCCTAGCCCCCGGATGCTCTTTCGCCAATAGTATGAAATAATTATCAAAAACAGGCATAAGACATTGCCTGGTCTAGAGATGCCACGTTTTATTGCTTGGTCAAGGTTTTCATAATTCT
>DATDEW010000157.1:0-3139 GCA_036522935.1 Kapaibacterium sp. (SeqCode) | reverse complement strand
TCTCTCCCATCTCTAAGGATAACACGATCCGCACGCCATATCTCTTTTTAGAGCTGACGTGCGGAATTTATTTCTTTGATTTTTCTTCCCGCCCCTCTGTTTTCTACTCCTTATGGATAATTCAATTCAAATTCACGCAACAACCGTCATTGGTATCGTCCGTGACGGCAAAGCAGCTCTTGGCTCTGATGGTCAGGTCACGCTTGGCAATACCGTCATGAAAGGTAATGCGAAGAAAGTACGCAAACTTTATAACGGGGAAGTCCTTGCCGGATTTGCCGGTTCGACAAGCGATGCCTTGACACTCTTCGAGAAGTTCGAAGCCAAACTTGAGCAGTTCAGAGGCAATCTACCCCGCGCCGCAGTCGAGCTTGGAAAAGATTGGAGAATGGATAAATTCCTTCGTCGCCTGGAAGCAATGCTTGCCGTTGTCAATAAAGATTCAGCGCTTCTTATCAGCGGTAACGGCGATGTTATCGAGCCCGAGGATGGTATCGTTGCTATCGGCTCCGGCGGACCTTACGCACTTGCTGCAGCCAGAGCATTCATGAGAGATAAGAATCTTTCCCCACGAGAGATCGTACAAGGATCATTAGACATTGCAGGCGATATCTGCATTTATACCAACAGAAATCTGACGATTGAAGAATTAGGATGATAAACGAAGATCTGATACAGGTTCTCCCCGAAGCAGTCCAGACGCAAACCTCGCGTCAAAAACAGCTTACTCCTCACGAGATAGTCCGCGAACTTGATAAGTATATCATCGGTCAGCACAATGCAAAACGTTCTGTGTCGATAGCATTACGCAACCGTTGGAGACGTCTTACTGTCACCGGCTCAATGCGAGATGAGATAATGCCGAATAACATTATTCTTATCGGACCAACAGGAGTTGGTAAGACAGAGATAGCCCGAAGATTAGCAAAGCTTGCCGGAGCGCCGTTTGTTAAAGTTGAAGCAACAAAATATACTGAAGTAGGCTATGTTGGACGTGATGTAGAGTCTATGGTACGTGACCTTGCCGACCACTCGGTGCAGATCGTACGAGCCGAAATGATGAAGAAGGTCGAGGAGAGAGCGAAAGAACTTGCTGAAGAACGGATATTGGATATACTGGTGCCACCACTTCCGGATAAGTCACCGATTGCTCATTCATCAGTCGGATTTATGTTTCCGGGAATGACACAGCCTACTCCACCAACAAATGGAAATGGCGAAGCAGAGAATGCCCAAGAAGAGGAAAAGAAGGATGCTTCTTTCCAACGGACTCGAACCCGCTTCCGTAACAAACTCCGCAAAGGGGAGATGGAGGACAAGGAGATAGAGATCGAAACACAAAACTCTCCGCAAGTTGCCTCAATGCAGATCATGGGACCTTTTGGTGCCGGCGGCGGACTAGATGATATTGCACAGAACATCTCCGATGCTCTTGCAAACTCGATGCCGAAGAAGATGAAGACGCGCCGCTTGACCATCAAAGATGCCCGTATCTTATTCAGCCAGGAAGAGGCAGCGAAGCTCATCGACCAGGATGCATTGAATAAAGAAGCCGTTGAGAGGGCAGAGAATTCCGGTATCATATTCATAGATGAAATTGATAAAGTTGCCGGCAAAGGCAAAGAGGGTGGACCTGATGTATCTCGCGAAGGTGTCCAGCGTGATCTGCTTCCGATAGTTGAAGGTTCAACGGTTAGTACTCGCTACGGCCCTGTTAAGACAGACCATGTGCTCTTCATTGCTTCTGGTGCATTCCATGTCTCAAAGCCAAGTGATCTGATTCCAGAATTACAGGGACGTTTCCCGATTCGTGTTGAACTTGAAAGTTTGACTGAAGATGATTTTGTTGAGATACTCACTAAACCGGAAAATGCTCTTACTAAGCAATACATTGCTTTGATGCAGAGCGAAGGAGTGACAATTACCTTCACTGAAGATGCAATCAGAGCAATCGCGCGAATTGCATTTGAGGTTAATGAATCTGTTGAGAATATCGGTGCACGCCGACTTCATACGATCCTAACGACTCTCTTAGAACAGATCCTTTTTGATGTGCCTGATATTATCAGTGCAAGTGAGATAACGATAACAGGCGATATTGTTGATGAGCGTTTGGCAAAGATAGTCCGTAACCGCGACTTGAGCAAATATATTCTTTAATGAACAATGATAAGCTGCTTATCGTAAATATTATCATCAAGTTCTAAACGAACTGTTGCTGAGGTTGCTCCTAATTGACGGGTATCAATACCGATGGTATATTTACCGGCTTCTCGCATCTCATCTACAGTGCGGATCACTTTTCGTCCGGCCTCATCAAAGATAGATATTCGGACATGAGTCCGTTTAGTTAAACTGAATTGTATTGTTGCAGATGAAAACGATGGATTTGGGTACAACTCAAATCCGCCTTTTGGTCTTTCTTTAAATAACGGATTCGCATTAACAGAATCCCAGAGTGGTACCTGCCAGAACGAGAACGCACCAACTCCGCGCGAATTAGTAAGCCATGGTCCTACATATGCTGTCTCAGTATTGTGGTAATATCTATCAGGCAGATAGGTGATATGCTTCGCATCGGTTGGCTTTGAAAGCTTCAACCAAAGAGTGTCTTTGCTGGCAAATATATCAGATACGATTCCTGTATCATCACCAATGTACAAGTAGTCTTTGATCGAAGAATGAATGCTTGAAATAATAGTGTCATTTGGTATCTTCATTTCCGAGTCGTTTGAGTTGAACAGTAACCCAATAACATCTCTGTTCGTATCTGCAAAAAATGCTTTAACAATATTTGGTGAGCAAATTCCAATGGTATCGACAGAACCATAAAAATCTCGATTGACCAAGTTGAACATTTGATCGCCAAGCACATGGTATCCGCTAAGTGCAAAATGACATCCATCATGATCAGGTATTGCCATTGTGCTATGTGTGACGATCTTTGGCAGAGAGTCAGAAAGTGTCCGTAATAGATCACGGAGTGGCGAATTTGTACTTTCTACGCAACCGGGACGAAACTGAATGACGTAGACTTTCTTGAGGTTTGGGTAATCAGACATCCAATCATTATACAAGTTCTTAAAATTATCATAGTAATTAGTGATCGTGTTCGATTCACCCTGATACCAGAACAGTG
>DATDEW010000156.1:0-3395 GCA_036522935.1 Kapaibacterium sp. (SeqCode) | reverse complement strand
AGGTTTCTATTTCATGCTCCGAACCGTTGATGGTCGTCGTCGAGTGCTCTGTTGCAAAGACGCTCATCCCGACGCCATTCTTTGCTTTGTAGTAATGCTTGGCATACTCGATGCCTTCGAGGTTATCTGTCCCCCAGAAGTTTACAAGATGTGCCGAGCCGCCGATGCCGGCAGATTCTTTCGAGGATACACCTCTGAATCCAAAATCATTGAGATGGAAGGGGCTGACAGAGCCGCCGCCGATCTCTACATACTTCTGAATGATGCGCCTTGTCTGGAGTCCCATACTTGCAACGGTGATAGGATACCAAAGCTGGACGAGTATCGTCTCGATAAAATTTGTGAGCCACGGAAATTCTTCGTCCGTGTTCTCGACCGTTATGAGTACATTGTGATACGGCATGA
Organism: Kapaibacterium sp. (SeqCode); assembly: GCA_036522935.1. Classification (GTDB taxonomy): domain Bacteria; phylum Bacteroidota; class Ignavibacteria; order Palsa-1295; family Palsa-1295; genus DATDEW01. Next base: position 2,990 of record DATDEW010000156.1, on the reverse strand, counting down.
CAGTCCCTTCGGGTACTGCCTTGATAGAGATCGGGAGACGCCCTTGATGTTTTTCTAAGAGACGAGTCCAGCCATTGATATTAAAATAATCATCCGTCCCAAAAAGACCTTTTGAGAACTCACGCGCATACTCAATATCTTTCTGGTTAAAGACCTGTCCCTTAAAATACTTATTGAGTAGTATCTGCAGACCATAGAAAACAGTCTCATGGAATGCTCCGCCGCGTGACTCGAAATATGAGTATACTACTTGTGCACCCTTAGGGTATTGCTTCCAATGCGTAAGCTTGTACGCATCGGTCATGAGGATAAAATTGTTTGTTTTATTCATGGTGAAAGAGGGTAAGATATCTATTATGCTATACTAATATCTGCTCAAGTTTATCTACAAGTCCGCTCACATCTTCGGTTAAGCGCTCAAGTTCGCGTACTTCATTTGCTCTGGCATGTGCATTGCGCTCTGCATTATTGAGCGCGTTGAGCACTGCAAGTTTTGCCGGTGGTTGAGTCGGAAGTTTTGTCTGAAGGTCTTTTAGCTCGGTGTCTATTTCTTCTGCAAGTTCACGCAGAAGGGTCTCGTCATTCGTGCGAAGAGCATAATCAACTCCGAGGATAGTAACTTTTACCGATTCAGCCATAGCGGAAGTGATGGATATTAGTGTGAATGAATTCCGTTCGTACCTGAAAGTGAATCTATCTTGCCGACGATCATATCAATCTTCGCAACGATAGCCTCTTTGTCCTTCGGTGTCAGCTTCTTCGCATACGAATTCTCCTTCGAGGTTATCTCCGATATTTCGCTTTCATAGCGCAAGCACTGTCCTTGCAGGTGGGTGTTCGCTTCATGCAATGAGTCAAGCTTTGTCAGCAGTTCTTCGCTCATCGCTTTCGAAGTAATTATCTCTGCATTGAGCCTCTCTATCTCTGCGTTCTTGAGGGCAGTCTCGGTGCGGAAATCAGCGAGCATCGCTTCAAGTTCGATGATGGTCTGCTCTTTGGCATGAACGCGTTCATCGCCTTGTCCGGCTTCGGCTTCGAGTTGCTCTACTTTTGTGAGAAGTCCTTTTATCTCTTCCTTTGTACTTTCCGAAAGTGAATCGCGCTGTGCGTTGATGACGCGTTCGCGGTCAAGAAGCTCTTGCAGTTCAGACGAACGTGCGCGGGCTTCCGATGCGGCGGATTCATAGCCTTTTAACTTTTCGGGAATAAGTGCGACAAGTTTTTCGAGCCGTGCAAAGGCACGTGCGAGCGATTCGCGTGCTCCGAGTATCTCTGCTTCGCTTCGTGTAAGTTCTGGCATTAGCTGCGAAGTCGTGCGTGTAAATTCTTCGTAATAGTAGTAACGACGTTTGTCGTAATGCGTTCCACTTCTTCGTCCTCCATCGTCTTCTCTTTTGAACGTAAGGTAATCCGAACACCCAAACTTCTCTCGCCGGCCGCTTTCATTTCTTTCGATTGGAATTCATCGAAGAGACGAACGCTTTCTGCGAGTTCTTTCGGCAGAGCATTCCGTACTTCGTCAAGAAGTTTGCCTGCTGTGATATCCGATGCAAGTACAAGCGCAAAATCACGTTCTACCGAAGGATATTTGGGCAGAGGAGATATCTCACGCGGCTTCTCGCGACGTTCTTTAGCGAGCGAGTGGAGCTGTGCATGATCTACAACTGCAACTTGCGGCGCAGAGCGAAGATCGTATTCTTTTACAAGCTTAGAAGATAACTCACCAAGCGTAGCGACGACGCTCTTTCCTTGCTTAAAGGTAAGTATCGTGCCTTCGGCAAAGTATGAAGCAGAAGGATCTACCAATACTTCACAGACTGCATCGGTGATACCGAAGCGGGTCAGCAACTGCTCAACAATTGAGCGAAGTGTATAGATATCTGCCCGAAGTTCTTTCGCATTGTACGGGGACTTCTCTTCCTGTACATCCTTGATGAGGATCGCAAGTTGTGTGCGCTGCTCGATATTTCCGATAAGCTGTTTCTTCTGGTCATAACCAAAGATATCCCCCATCTCATAGATACGCTGGCCGGATGCGCCGAAGCGTTCGTTACGGCGTGCGATATCGAGTAGGTTTGGAACAATGCTCGTGCGCATCACCTCAAGCTCAACGGTGAGCGGGTTCATCACTTCAACGGGATCAGCACCGAACATTTCTGCCGTCTTCTTCGGAAGCATCGGAGTTGAGATACATTCGGAGAAACCGAGACCGATAAGATAATTGCGGAGTGTTGAATTGAAATGCCGGATAGGCAGAACATTCCGATCCCGAACAAGTGAAGATGATTCACCGGTGTTCGTTGGGATGTTATCATACCCGATGATACGTGCTACTTCCTCGATAGCATCAACTTCGCGTTCAAGATCTACGCGATGGCTCGGCGAAGTAAGAGTCCATGAATCTTTACTTGTCTTCTCAACTACAATACCAAGCGACGTAAGTATCCCTTCGATGTGTCCGTCAACTATTTCCATCCCGAGAAGCATCTTTGCACGAGCAGGACGGAAAGAAAATGTCTTCGGTGCTATCTTATTCGGATATTCATCTACGATACCAGTGAGCACTTCCCCACCGGCAAGTTCTGCCATAAGTGCTGCAGCTCTATCAACGGCATAGATGACATTATCAATATCAGTGCCGCGCTCGAAGCGGTACGATGCATCAGTTGAGAGACCTAATGCTTTCGCCGTGCGGCGAATTGACGACGGATTGAAATACGCAGACTCGATGAGTACGTCTGTCGTCGCCTCATGTATCTCCGAGTTACCTCCGCCCATCACACCAGCAATAGCAAGCGGCTTCTCGCCGTCAGAGATAAGCAGTGCAGTATCAGGAAGCGAACGGTCTTTATCATCGAGCGTTGTGAACTTCGTTGCAAAACCTTTCGCAGTGCGGACGATAACGTGATTATCTTTTACCGTCGAAATATCAAAGGCATGAAGCGGATGGCCACACTCCATCAGGACAAAGTTCGTGATGTCAACGATGT